>JBJFDE010000105.1:0-9015 GCA_051889855.1 Candidatus Cryptobacteroides sp.
CTTTCATTGAGGAGAGTCTTAACCAGGACATTTCCGGACTTGTTTCGATAAAAAATCCATTGAATATTACCTCCCATTGGGGATATCCTGAAATCCTGCCACGCAAGATACATCTTCTCTGGTTTGCTTTCAGATGCGCAGGCTCCTTCGATATCCATTAGAGCGGCAAGAGGTATCAGCCCTTCACCGTGACCGAATCTCAGCCTTGCATCGGGTCCCTTCCCTGATACTGCCGTCCTGCCAGCCTTTATAAAGTCCTTGAGCAGTGGCAGTGCAATTGATTCCTGCAGGGTTCCTCCGATGGCTGCGGGTCCTTTTCTCAAATATTGGTTCGCATTCTGGACTTTCCACAATGCAAGCAGCTCATCTTCTGTAAAGAGGTCATACAAACTCAATGTCATTCCTGATGCAGGCAGTATTGCTGCAAGACTGAACAGGTTCTGGACCAATGATCTTGCTTTTTGCCCGGAAATATCGCCTCCTACAGGACCAAGGTCAGAGAATAGTGCTTTGACCAGCCTTTCGGGATGTATAGAATTTACGGTCATACTGTCACGGACTTCTCGCCATGGGCCATTATCATAATACTCCCGATAAGCAGAAGTGTAGTGGTTGAGGTATTTGGCAGTTAGCTCTCCAGCCTGCCTGTCAATGTGAAGGGCCGGCTTGAGTTCCTTCAGTCTTTCGCAGAAAGAAGCCATGCTGAGGATGCAGCGAGGCACGGTTGTCGATTCTGCCAGAATATCTCCTGAGCCTTTGCGGAAAACGTCCCGATATTCGGAATACATCCTTTCTGCTATTTCTCTGTGTTCTTTAACTCCGATGACGGAAAGATCTCCTGTGCGTGGAATCATATATTCGCAGGCGGCGATGACACGGGATGCGACATCCTCGCCAAGTTCTGAGAGGGCACCTTCGGCTTTGGCCTGTGAAAATGTGTGGGCGAGGCTGTTCATCATTTCAACGCTGGTGTGGTATCTTGAACCGTGTCTTCCGAAATGGTCTATGAAAAACGGGCGGTAACCCTTTGGCGCAGGACTGTGGCTTTCACCATAGAACCAATATGGCGAGGAAGTACCTCCGGCATTTTCTACTCGGGATGCAATCATTTCCTCCGGACTTTGCCCCAATGCCGGCAACAATATTGCCAATGCGGACAGCGATGTCAGTAACTTTTTGATATTCATAATTCTATTCAGGTTTTACAATGTATTTTCCAGGTTTCAGGAGAAGGTCGGCAGTTCCTTCTACAGGAGTTCCGACACTATTTCCCTCAAGGTAAATCTTGGCTTTCTTCCCTTTCCAACCGTCAAGCATAATGGAGAGCCTATTTTCCCGGGAACAATCCAGCTCAGTCACCACAGTAGAGTAATCCGGACTTGCGAACTGGTCTCCGATTACATTGACATCCGGCATCAGGTTGATTTCGAGACATCCGTTGTTCTCCCTGATGACGTATAGTCCGCTTCCGTCGTATTTTACAAGGGGAGAACTGCCACATCCTGCAATGTAACTCTCTTTTCCGGATGGCTTCGGACTTGTCCATGCTTCAGGGTAATCTGCAGAACAACACCAACTTTTGCCATCAGAATACACGGCTACATTATTATTGTGGGAAATCCTCCAGTATTCTCCGGACATCTCATCCTGGGCGAAGAATGCCTCCCCCGCAGGGGTATTGCTGAAAATTTTCCCGGCCACGATGAATGCAGCAGCCTTTCCCGGAGTACATCTCAGGTTGAGGAAATGCGAACCTCCGAATTTTTCCGCAATCTCGGAGAACGTATATGTCCACATACAGGCGGTCTGCGCTCTCAAGGCCTTGAAATAAAGTGCCTGAACCGGATAAAGACAGGCACTTTGGTTGAAGAATGTCTCAAATTCATAAACTGACTTCGCCTTTGACTTGAAATCAGTGCTGAGAGCCCATCCGTATCCGTCAATCTTTTTCAGATATGAGTTGAACCAATTGCTGAAATCCTTTTCTGTAAAATCGTATCGGTAGTTCCAATAATCCTGTGCTACGTAATCCTGGCCAGGATAATTGCAGAATGATACTATGTCCGCCTTGGAAGTTGCCACTCCCCGGAATATGTCTTCGTTTCCTGTTCTGTAACGGTGCCAGTTGAGACTCCAGCAGACAGGATGTCCGTCCCCTTGTTTCCGGAGCAGATTGACCATATTGTCAATGTAATTGCGGATTATCTCTTCCCTGAACGCTTCATATGAGGTCTCATCTGCAGGCTTGCCCTTGTCTGAAGCCCATTTCCTGAAATCATCAAGGTAATCTGTTTTCTGAATGTCCTGATAGGAGTATGCTCTAGGCTCATTCATAAGTTCCCAGAGGGCGATATCGGGATTGTCCCCGTACCGTTTGCCGTTGTAAGGATTGACTCTTTCTACAAGCGCTGCGATATACGTTTCCGTACACTTTACCACTGACTTGTCGTGAACCCAGGTCTCTGCCCCCTTGTTGGTCCATGAGGATCCAGGCCCTTTCTGGCCCATATCATTGAGAAATGCGAAGATGAGCCTCATCCCTTTCTTTGGTGCCTCGCTCACCAGATAGTCGAGAGCATCCAAATACGTATTCTCCACCAGACGTCCATCACTGTCGGTGAAATCGGCAGGTGTAAGGTGACATCGTAGAACATTGACTCCCATCAGCTCCAGATCTTCAAGATTGTTGTCCGTGACAAGTTTCAAATTCCCGGATGTCTTGGATAAACCTGCCTTGGAAAGTCTGTTCACCTCCCAGGAAATAGGGGTCTGGAAGTTGACTCCCCATAATGCAAGTTCATCTCCATCAGGAGAATACAAGATTCCGTCATGAACGCTGCAATATTTGCCCGTAGGCGATGCCGGCAGTTTGTCGGCCAATTCTGTCTGACATCCGCAAGAAGTTGCCGCAATGAAGACAGCAATTGGGTAGATTAATGATAAAATCCTCATTCTCAATATTCTATTACTTTGACTTCAAACCCTTTGAGTTCCACTCCGGATAGGTTATCCTTGCCGTTGATTTCAATTTCAAGAATGCGAGAGTCGCCCGTCTTGTTTATGAGCATCATTGCATTTGGAGATGCCAGAACCTCCACCATTGAATCAGAGGAGTTGCTCTTTACTATTGGGGTACCTGGTGCGAAATGGTCCCTGTATGCCTTGAACACAAAGAAGGTCGGAAGAGGTTGTGCACCATCGTCAGTATCAGTATGGGTGTACATTCCTTCTGGAGCAATCTGCTCACTGTCAGTGCTTTCCTTTCCCTCATCCTCCGGCTGCCATTTATCCACGAAACCCGCACCGGAAATTAGATGCCATCTGTACATCGATGCTAGTCCGGCGGCCTCGACATCTGTCGGGTAATGTCCCTTAAGGCACTGATTGTCGACTACCCATATTTCTTTATCAGGAAACCTTGCGGAAATAAGTTCCTTTACCTGTGAATGAACGGTTCCGTTGAACCTTGTGTAGTCCAGAATTTCGTTCTGCCCGTAGGCATAGGTATCGCTGTTCTCTTTGAGATTGCGGTCAATGCTGAAGAAATCAAGAGTATTTACATTCTCAATGAATTTCATCAGGGCTTGTCTGTCGCTGCCGGAGATGCTTCCGTCAAAGTCACCCAAATATTTTCCTTTCGGGGAAGACTCGATATGCATAAAGGGGCCTCCGACCAGAACGGATGGATTTACGACTTTTATGGAATCATAGACGTGATTGAAAAGCTCGGCATAATCCTCCAATTCCCATCTTCCCAAATCAGATGACCAGTATCCCCGTGTCTCGCTCCACACATTTGCCGCATAGATATCAATCCCCATTCTGTCGTAGTGCCTTATAAAATCAGCGGCCATATGGGCAAACTCATCATACATTTCCGGTCTCGGAGCCGCATCCACGCCCTTCTTCGGGTCATTCCGTCTCATCCATTCCGGACAGCGGCAGAATGTCAGTATTACTTTCTTTCCAAGCCGTTTTATCATTTCCAGCCGCTTGTCCAGTTTCGAAAAGTCATATTCGTCTTTTGCAGGGTTGGTATTTCCGGCGCCCCAATCCATTGTGAATTGTCCTATGCAGTCCACACCCTCTTCGAGCATGGATTCTGCTCTTGCCACGGCTACTGTGTTTTTTGGATATTTGAAGGTATTATGGGTGAGAGTCGTGCTCAGACGGAGACGGCTCGTCATAGTAACAATGTCTGGATTTACGCTGATATGCACTACGGGGTCGGCTTTTTCGCTGTTTTCTCCAGCGGTCCCGTTGCAGGAGAAAAACAGCATTGCGAAAGTCAATGCGGTTACCAGTCTCGGTGTTCTCATAATGTTGTTGTTCAATGTATCATTGCAAAAGTATCATTTCCCGACAAAAAACCCTTGCACTTTTTTATCTTTTACTATAACAATTTTTGAGATGGGCTTTTGCAAGAAATGTTACAATTTTTGAAAAAAACGATGAAATCACTTGTCCGGAGGCTTCTTATATTTGCAACGTTTAAATAGCGCTTGTTCCATTTTTGGAAGGCTGCAAAACCACAATTATATGCTGAAGCGAGTACTAATCTTCATTCTCTCTTTTGTCTTGTTACCGGTCGGCAAGGCGGGTTCACAGGAGACTGAATATCCCCTCATAGGGGCTCAGGTATTTATTGAACCGGGTCAGACTGCGGAAGATATTGACGGCTGGTTCCGAATTCTCAAAAGCAATGGAATGCAGGTTGCCCGTATTCGTCTGTTCGGTTCACATATAATGATGGCAGACGGCAGTTGCGATTTCTCAATATATGACACTGCATTTGAGAGTGCTGCAAGGCACGGAGTCAAAATTTTTGCAACGCTTTTTCCTCCAACGGACGAACTGACAGATGTCGGTGGCTTCAAGTTTCCTTCATCAGAAGAACATCTGGCAGAGGTGGGAGAATACATTGACAAAGTAGTGACGCATTTCAAGGATGCTCCGGCTCTCTATGCGTGGGTTCTTCAGAATGAACCCGGGACGGGTTCGGCTTCTGCTCCGAAAACGGAGCTTGCTCGTGAAAAGCGCTCTGAATGGGATGCCCTACATCCTGTTGAGCCAAGGGAGGGCTGGCTGAAGGCTGATTTCTCAGACAGAGAATTTCTTACGGACTATCTTTCCTGGTATATGCAGTGGCTTTGTGACAGGGTGATAGCGATAGACCCGGTTCATGGCAGACATCTAAATCCGCATCAAATTCTTGAAACGCTGCCTGAATATGATTTCAATGCTTTTTCAACTATGTTGACATCATTGGGTGCGTCAATGCACGCCAGTTGGCATTTCGGTATATTCAATAGGAATGAATACCCGCTTGGCGTATCAATAATGTCCGATATAATCCGTTCTGCGGCACTTGGGAAGCCATTCTGGATTACGGAAATGCAGGGTGGCAATGTTACTGCGAGTGGCAATGTACCTGTCTGTCCGTCCAGCGAGGACATATACAGATGGCTCTGGACTGGGATTGGTGCCGGTGCAGAGGGAATCATGTTCTGGACACTTAATCAGCGTCGTGCGGTGAGTGAGGCCGGTGAATGGGGACTTCTTACATACCAGAACAAGGCCTCAGACCGTCTTGAAGCCGCTTCAAAAGTCGTTTCCACCATTCTTTCCAATAAGGAACTGTTCACTTCGGCAGAGCCATTGAGACAGGATGTTGCTCTGCTCTACAACAGGGAATCTTTCTGGATACAGTCATCCAATTCCAATATTGTAAAGGCCAATTCCAATCCTGAACGTGGAAAAACGGCAGTCATACAGTCAATCGCAGCGGCGTATAAAGCCATTAGCGCATCAGGCGTTGTTCCCGAAATATGTGATATGGATAGATATGACTGGACGGATTGCAAGGGACGAGTGATTGTACTTGCTGACATTCTCTGTATTCCGGACAGACATTTGGAGAATCTGCGCTCTTTCGTTGAAAAAGGCGGCCGGCTTATAGCAACAGGGCTGACAGGATACTATGATGAGTGGATGCGTTGCCGTTTTATGGGCCGATTCCCGCTTGAGGATGTCTTCGGGGCCTCTGTAAGCGAGTATAAAGTAGTTGGAGATGATTGTACGCTTCCGGTATCAGGTGTAGGAAATGTGCCGGCAGGATTATGGCGTGGAGAACTGGAGCTCTTCGGGGGAAGTTCCTTCATTTCGGAGGGCAGACACATATATGGCTCCAGAAATACATATGGCAAAGGAGAGGCAATATGGATTCCAAGTATGATTGATTTAGGAAGCTGGCACAACGACCTTGCCCCTCTTGTTGAATTATACAGAAGTCTTTGTCCGGCCCGGACACCGATTCGTTTTGTAACCCCGTCAGAGAATGTACTTCTCAGGATGATGGATGCAGGTGACCGGATAGTAGCAATATTCGTGAATATGGGCGATAGAACAAAAATCAGGTTGGATACATCATTGAATGGCCCTGAGATTATTTTTGACAATGGAGCGTCCAGGATAAATGAACGCTTTGTTGAACTTGGTCAGGATGCCTGCATTGTGTCGGTATGGAAGAAATAATAATCAATTCACATAATTAATCAAACAATGAGATTACCATTATCCAAATTTGCCTTTGTCGTCACGCCTGTGATGATTCTAGCTTCAGCGCTGGCATCAGGACAGGAATACTACGACATAGCGGCGGGGGCGGCGGTCAGTCATAAAGATTATGGCTCCGGACCGAACTCTACAGTCACTTCTGTGCAACAGATGATGACGGGTACTTTCTCTGGCGTCCAGGTGGTCAGTGCTGACGGTGCTCCTGGTGCTGTATCCTCTGTGCGAATCAGGGGAGTACATAGCCTGCGTGGAGATACCCAGCCTCTCTATGTACTTGACGGGGTCATTCTCAATTCCCCGCTTCTTGATGCCGACAAGACTTTCTGGAGCGATGCCGAGGACTATCAGACCCTTCAGAACACCTTGGATGGCATCAATCCGGAAGACATAGAGTCAGTGACAGTGTTGAAAGATGCTGCGGCAACTGCCATTTATGGAAGTCGTGGAGGCAACGGTGTCATTATCATTACTACGAAAAGAGGCTCTGAAGGTAAATTTTCCGCAAGATGGAGATCCAATGTTTATTTCTCCGGAATAGAGAAAAAGATGGATTTCCTCGGAGTATCTGATTGGGCTTCGGCTGTAGCACACTCAGTAAGCGGTTACACTGATTGGCAGAAGAATGCTTCTCGTACTGCTGTTTCCCACGCACATCATTTGAGCGTTGACGGTGCTTCCGGGAAGAATGACTGGTATATGTCCGCAGGCTATATTGACCAGCGCGGAGTGCTCGATGCCGGAAGGGTGCAGAATGTTACGGCAAATGCCGGATTGAATCAGAAATTTGCAGGTAACAGTGTTTTCGGAGTAAGGATGAATGTGGGGTATCGAATAAATGAAATGCTTATGGCAGTTTCTCCGGTGGGAAGCGGCTCCGCTGTAAAGTCAATACTGATGGCATCTCCAATTTCCGATATGGGCAAGAGCACAGGTATCTACGATGAGACATATTCAGATTGGAGAAATGCGTACGATGACAATAGCAAATCCTATTCTGTAGCACCTTCTGCCTATATCGATGCTAAGCTGGGTAAAGGATTTTCATTGAAGGTCAATGCAGGTGTTGATTGGCGAAGCAAGACACGTTTGCGCTGGGTCGGCAGTGATGTGCTCCGTGGCCGGGAAGTCAGCGGACGTGCAGGCCAGACCAGCTTCAACACGCTATCCTATAATGCGGATGCGGCACTTTCCTACGACCTTGAAAGCAATTCCGGGCACGTTGTGAAGGCTTCCCTGGGAGGTGCTGTGAATGGGGTGAACTGGAGAGAGAATATTTATGAGGGTACGACATTCTTCAGCGAGGAACTTCGTGCAACGGGTATCAGCTTGGCTGAAAATGTGGCACCGTATAGGCACACCGAGACAGCTCAGCTTTCTGTATCTGTTTATCTTACTGCGGAATATACATTCCGTAACAGATATACTATCGGAGGAAGCGCACGTGTGGAGAAACTTACCAGATATGATGAAGCCCTGGATTTTGACAATATTTATCCTTCCGCTTATTTCGTATGGAATGTTGCCGGCGAGCCATTCCTTGAGAATCAGAATGTACTGAGCGCATTGAAGTTGCGTGCGAGTTGGGGAAAGAGCGGCGTCCAAAGCCTCAGGCCGTATGGTTATACAGACGGTTACATTACAGGCATCGCTCCGGATTTCACCGTAGACGGGCTTACTAATTATTATACTATGAGGTGGAACAATGTATCCACCCAATGCAATGCCGGCCTCGATTTCGGCTTCCTTGACGGAAGAATCTCCGGGACAATTGACGTTTACAACATCGGCTCCGATGACAGGATGCAGTACTATTACCACGTTCCTAAAGGAAGTTACGATGGTGTATATTCCAACAGTGCAAGCATCCGGAACCGCGGAGTTGAGGTCTCTCTTTCTGCCGATATTATCAGGCATGGCAATTTCATCTGGTCCGCACGGGCTTCATATTCGTTCAACAGGAATGAAATCCTCGACAATGGATGTGAGGGTGACCTTTTCGGAACCTCTGCTGGCACTTTTGCCGGCAAGGATGTGATTTTCAACGTGAATCGTAACGGACAGAGCATAGGATCCTTCTACGGCTACAAGTCCCAAGGTATTGTCAAGGAACAACATACCCTGCTTGCACCGGCTTTCAACGGTACCAGGCTTCAGGAGGGTGACATCAAATTCATTGATGTTAATGGGGACGGCAATGTAACCCCTGAGGATATGACCGTCATCGGACATTCTCTTCCATACAGTGTAGCCAGTTTTGGTACCACCTTCAAGTGGAAAGGCCTCTCTCTCGACATTCTTTTTGACGGAGCATTCAACTTCGATATCCTTAATGTGGGTAAACTGTATGATGTGTGGGTGACCGGTAACTATTCAAACATCACTTCCGATACTGTAAAGAAGGCCTGGCCTGCGGGGAATAACCCGAGAAAAGATGCTGTT
>JBJFDE010000106.1:0-2455 GCA_051889855.1 Candidatus Cryptobacteroides sp.
ACTACAAGAACTTCGTCCAGGGCATCCTCGGCATCATAGAGAAATACAACAAGAAGTACCGCACAAAGGAAGTCATGTTCAACTGCGAGATGATTCCTGCTGAGAACGTAGGCGTGAAGCACGCAAAGTGGGACCGCGAAGACGGCTACTTCGTTCCACGCGACTGCTACAACTCATACTTCTACATCGTTGAAGACGATTCACTCACCGTCATCGACAAGTTCAAACTCCATGGCGCCCCATACATCGAGCACCTCACTGGCGGCTCAGCCCTCCACATGAACCTCGAAGAGCACCTGAGCAAGCAGCAGTACGCACAGCTTCTCCGCGTGGCAGCCAAGGAAGGATGCAACTACTTCACGTTCAATATCCCCAACACTGTCTGCAACGACTGCGGCCACATCGACAAGCGATACCTCAAGGAGTGCCCACACTGCCACTCCAAGAACATAGACTACATGACACGCATCATCGGCTACCTCAAGCGCGTGAGCAACTTCTCAAAGCCACGCCAGGAAGAGGCTTCAAGACGTTACTACGCTCAGGGAAAGCTTTAGGCCCGTTCTATTAATCACAATTCTTTTGAATTACCTGTAAAGAGAGACCGCTCTGAGAGATTGCTTACAGGACATGAACCAAAGAATGAAATACGTAAACTCCTCAATAGTTTTTCAAGAGATACCAGACGAGGTAACTCTCGCCATCAACATATCCAACTGTCCTTGCCGCTGTCCCGGTTGCCACAGCCCATATCTTTGGACGGACACGGGCAGCGAGCTCACGACAGACGCCATCGACAGCTTCATGGAGGAATACGGAAGCAACATCACGTGCATAGCATTCATGGGAGGCGATGCTGAACCCGAAGCGGTAGACAAGCTCTCAGCCTATATCCACCGCACTTACCCAACCTTAAAGACGGCATGGTATAGCGGACGCACACAGCTCTCCCCTCTCGTCGACCCATCCAACCTCGACTACTACAAGCTCGGTCCCTACCTCCGTCACCTCGGTCCACTCAACTCCCCCACCACCAACCAGCGTCTCTACCGCAAAGAAGCCGACGCTACATGGGAGGACATCACCCGACGACTGCAGAAGGCACAGTAGGAAGATGGCAGTTTGAAATGAAAAAAGATTGGTCATGCGCAATGATGCACATGACCAATCTTTTATTATATGATGTGAGTTGAGATATACTCATTGGTACAGATAGTTTTGGTTTATAGAAGAAGACCAAACATCAGATTCTTTACTGCGTCCCTGCTTAACCCATTCGTCGAATTTCGGATAGCCCTGCTCTATCTGCATGTTTTCCTTCAACCATTTTGTAGAGACAGGCACACATATCTTTTGCGGAGCAAGGTTGCTTCCCCTACCGCTTACAGGGAGGATGGTAATCTGATCTGTTGCCTTATTGTCAGATGTACCCACACAGATTAATATGTCATTGGGGTCAGTCGATGTGGCAGGCATGGTGAATGATACAGGTGAGTGAGTCGCACCATTGCTTGCCGCAACATTGATAGGAGAAGAGGATGCATAACCCAGCATACGATAATGAAGCTCTTTTGTGGGGTCTGCAGTGTCTGTGCCGATATAGATGGGCAGAGTACCTCCCACAGCCTGAAGAGTGATATGGGCTTGGATATTTGTCTTATTTTCCTCAGTTCCATTATATGTATAGTATACATCGAAGACAAGGTCGTTGAAGTCGAAGTCGTATGTGTTGCCAAGGTCTTCACACATCACACGCTTTGTCTCGGTGGTGTATTCTGGGTCGGGTGTAGTGGTTGGGTAAGCAGGAGATATCTTTACAATCCAGTTGCTGTAGTATCCGTCAGGTTCCAGGACCTTACCATCTTTATTAAAACTATAGTCAAATGCAAGGTAATCACCACTATATTTCAGACCACTCTTGGGACCTGTAAATTCTAAGTGAACGAGCACATAGTTTGTATTAATGCGGTATGGGTCTATATTATCAGAGGATTCACATTGGAACGATACAACACGAGATTGATCCGTATTCCATGTTTCAGTCTTCATGCATTGAATAGTTCTGAACTTACAGAAATCCATACCTTGGATACCGGTGTAACCGTTAGTAGAAGGAAGATCTTTATACAAATCCAAAGTTTCTGAAGGCAATTCTTCTGGTATGAGGTCGGTATTATTAGCATTGAAGTTATTGCAATGTTCGACTTTCTCCGTTTCCTGTATTGCACCTAAATGATCCAGCCCATAACTCAAGGTCTGATTCTCAAGAGTCTTCCACGCTCCATTAGGATAGGAAACTCGGTCATGGTCACGACTGACACTCTGTATATAGAAATTTGTCAGATTCACTGTTAGAGACTGAGGATTTTTATGTGTTCTGAACCAATTGGAAACATATATGATTTCTTCATCTGTCACATCTCCAATAGGGTGAATTGCATCTTTCTGATTTGTT
>JBJFDE010000107.1:0-2451 GCA_051889855.1 Candidatus Cryptobacteroides sp.
AGTATTTGATATTTAGACGGTTAAGCGGGTAATTTAGCGCAACCTCCCTCTCCGCAAAGCACGAAAATAAATCAGCGTCAAGCTCGCTTGAACGCTGATTTATTTTTTTAGTGCTTTGCAACGCCCGCCGCAGGCGGGCAGGGATGTGGACCGAAGGTCCAAATCCCGGAGAGAGAGGGATTCGTCTATCAATGCTTCCCTTCATAACGTGTGGCTACGAAATAAAATTGCGTCACATCCCCCGGAGAGAGAGGTTCCCCGTAAGCGCCACAGTAATTCCGTGTAAAAATAAGGCGAATTTTTCACCGTTTCGTGTTTCTAAAGCATTTGGTGCAAAAATTGGCCGATTTTTGCACCGTTTTCTGATATCCAGTAGGAATCAGCCAAATTTTCTATGCAAATCGTAAGCATCCCGATGCAGACCGTATGCATACCGGAGGGCCATTTTCGCTGCATACACCTTTTCCGGACCTTTGGGGATTCGAACCCAGCATTGATTATCAATGAGTTTGGCCGGCTGAAAGGCTCGTGTTTACGAAGTGCTTACGGGCGAAAAATCGCGGTGCGGATTTTGCACAGCAAAGGTCCTCTCTGCCTGAATATTTTTCTTCAATACAATCGCTATTCTCACCCACAGGCAACCCGCTAAATAATCATTCCGCCCAGTGTATTATCTCCCTGAATCTGGCGGAATCTTATGAGGTCCTCTACTATGTATCTGATTAATGGGCGGGCGTAGCTGTCGTGCTTAATGATATCATTCTTTGAGAGTTCCTTCTTCTCCACTAACTTATCAAGTCCCCTAATGGCTTCCTGAAGTTTCTTTTTCCAAGAAGTTTCTATGTCCTCCCTGAGTATCTTCAGAGTATAGCCGTCTTGTATTGATTTATCGTAATAATATGTGTGGATGTAATTACCAAACACAGAACAAGATGTCCTTTCCTTGCCAATAAGAGGTGTTCCCGTGAGTGCCAACTTCACAGAATCCCTATCCGCATCAAAGAGGTTTGCAAGGAAACATCCTGAAGGACGGTAGCCTCGATGAGCCTCATCAATGACAAAGATGCGCTGACGTTTTGTTGCGTAGGCAGGAAGTGTCACTTTGTCCTTGTCTTCAGAAAACCTTTGAATATTAACAACGGTAATTTCTCTCTGTCCAGTGTTGCTCTGGGTTGATTGATTCTGACGAAGAAGATCAAGAAGTTCGCCCTTCGTATTTGCAGTAGACACCTTAAGTCCACGTGCCTCGAATTCCTGAGTAGCCTGATCAAGCAAATCAATCCTGTCTACAATGAAGAACATCTGGGCTACGGTATCTCTCTTGCTATAATAATCTGTCAAAATATTGGTCAGGTGGTATGCAAGCGCAGTCTTTCCGCTTCCTTGAGTGTGCCAGATCAAGCCACTTTTTATCCCGTTTGACAAGGCATTGGTCACAGCAAAAGAGGCGAAGAGTTGCTGGTACCGCATTATATGCTTCTGATCGATGATTTCAATTTCACCGTTGTCAAGTTCTCTCTCTTTATGGATATAGGCAAGACCATATTTCAGAATATAGAGCAACCTTTCAGGTGAGCACATCGATGTCAGGACCCTATTAGTAGGGCGGTTAATCCCGATATTCGTTTTGTACTCTTCGTGATTCTTGATAACCTGACAGTTGAAGTCTGACAGAATTTTATGTTCAACAACAGGATCAATATCCCTATATGGGTATGACCTGTTATAAGGAGCGATATCTTCATTCAGAGGGTTTTCCTCCCTGAAGCAGTTAAACGGAGAGCGTTTATGAGCATTGGTGCAGTAAAATACGCCCTGAACAGGTACAATCCCACCCATGGTGTCATACTCCATATTATTGGAGAACAGCATGAATTGGGTAATGTTGTTGAATCTGCGAAATTTCCGCTTGGGCAATCGGACATTGTATTCCCGATTTCTTTCAGCCACAATGCCTTCCTTATTGTTAGGCTTTTTGACTTCAATGTAAACAAGCGGCAAGCCATTCACAAACAGAGTAATGTCCGGACGGAATTCCTCATTCCCATTTTTACACGTGAATTCTGCCGTGAAATGGAATGTATTATTTTCAATATTATCAAAATCAATCAGTTTTCCCTTGGACGATGATGTTAGCCTTTTATAAAATGCTTTTCCAAGGTCATCGTAATCCAACTCCTGTTTGATTGTCTGGAATACCTGTTCAAATTCATTTTTGATTTCAGGGTTCAATTTTTCAAATTGACTCTTGAACACTGGCTTCAAAATATTCGTATCGCCATCGAATACAGTGCCGTTCATATCTTCGGTTATCTTACCAAAGTATGAATACCCTAATCGAGTGAGATGTACCATTGCTGGCATCTGCACACGAGTAGCCTCGTTAAAAAATGAATTAGCCATATTATTATTCTTCTTGCCTACAATCCCGCAAAGATACACCCCTAAATT
>JBJFDE010000108.1:0-8956 GCA_051889855.1 Candidatus Cryptobacteroides sp.
GGCTTCACCAGCAAGTCCAGCACTGAGGCTACTGCTTCAAATTATGATCAGAGCCGTATCAATATCCTCAAGGAATACATATCCACTGTAAAGGCTGTAAATCCTGATGCAGTCGTCATCCTTGAGCATTTCTGTGAAACCAGGGAGGAAAATGAACTGGCAAAGGCAGGGGCAAAGGTCTGGAGGAATCTCAATCATGCATATTGCCAGGCCGCAATGGGATATTCTGACAGCTCATTTGGTGGGCTTTGGACAGGTACTGCCATGCCGTTCGGCTCTTATGTTGGCTATATGGAAAGCCATGATGAAGAGAGAACTGCTTTCAAATCAGAGGCTTACGGCATTACGGGCATCAAAGGCAACCTGGAAGTGAGAATGCAGAGGGAGGCTTTGAATGCAGCCTTCTTCCTGACAGTACCGGGTCCTAAAATGCTTTGGCAATTCGAAGAACTTGGTTACGATGTTTCAATCGACGAAAACGGCCGTACTGGCAGAAAGCCTATTCATTGGGACTACTACGACGTTTCTCAAAGGAAAGCATTGTATGATTCATATTGCAGTCTCATAAAATTCCGCAACGAGAATCCTCGCTTCTTCGATTCCGATGCAACTTTCAGCTGGAATGCTTCAGGTTGGGACAACGGCCGCACCATCACGTGCACGGCTGACGGAAAGTCCTTCGCTGTGATTGGCAACTTTACGACTGCCACAAAGAACATCACCGTGGCACTCCCATCCGATGGCCAGTGGAAAGACTACGAGGCATTCGGCAGCCAAACCTACGATGTACCTTCAGACAAGAAACTCACAATCAGCCTCAAACCGGCTGAATTCCGTCTGATTGTCAAATAGATCAGGCTTCACATCTGACATAGAAAAAGTCAGGATAACAGAAATAGCAGGTGTATAAGTTGTCAAACACCATGTCCACAATCTTCGCACGACGCCTATTGATTATCAATTACTTACGAATTTATATCGTGGACGGTGATTTTCTACTTGTCTGAAAGATCTCTCCATGCGCTTCGCTTAGTCGAGATGACATTGAGGGATCATCTTACTGGATGGTGACTTTTGGGGTTATATAAAAGAAGAAAGGTAGATGCATCACTGCAGCTACCTTTCGCAATTCTAACCTAAAACTTAACCTATGAAAAAACTATTCGGTTTAGAGATATTGCCAATTCTGTGCCAATCGCCAGACTGACACCCGGCAAATATCATCAAAGGAGAAGTTTTGGAATATCATCAATCCTTTTGACAATAGTGATTCTGTCAGATTCCGGCATGTCCATCATTTCATGTGTCCAGACAATCTCATGAGGGGTGTTGATGGCATACCCTCCGATATTGATTACCGGAGCAATGTCAGACTTGACGGAATTTCCTACCATGAGCATCTGTCCGGGCTCCAGATTGTGCTTCGAAGCAAGCTCCAGGTAGTTTTCCTCAGCCTTGTTTTCCATCACTTCGATATGGTGGAAATATTGGCTCAATCCGGATTTGCGATACTTTGCCATCTGCTCGGTCACGTCACCCTTGGTGGCGACAACAAGTTCGAATCTGCCACAGAGTGCCTTCAAAGTTTCCTCCACCCCTTCAATGATCCGGAACTCATGATAGGTCAGGTCGCGGATAATCTTCTTGATGCCCGTATATATTTCCAATGGAAGGTTTCCTCCGCAAAGTTCCATGGCTGCATCGGTCATGCCTATCAGATAAGTCTTTGAACCATAGCCGAATATAGGAATGTTTTCCTCCTGCTTCTGCCAGAGCAACTGCTGCAGTCCCTCAGGCGCAGACCGGTCTGAAAGAAGCCGGGCAAACTGCGCCTCCGCCTCTCTGAAAAAACTCTCGTTCTCCCAAAGCGTGTCGTCGGCATCGAAAAATATGTGAGTGAATTTATTTCTCAGATCAGTCATCGCACTACTCCTGTGATGCTGTATCCGTGCTGTCTGTTTCTGAAACGACATCCGGGATTTGCACCTCTACCGGTTTGACTGTGATGATTCTCACATCTTCCAAAGGACGGTCGTACCTGTCAGTTGGAACTTTTGCAATCTTGTCGATGACATCCAGTCCCTCAATGGTTTCACCGAAGATTGTGTATTGTCCGTCAAGGTGAAGGCAGTTGTTTTCATCCTGGACAATGTAGAACTGTGAACCTGAGGAAGCCTTCTTCGGATTGGCCATGTCACCTTTCCTTGCGGCTGCAATTGCTCCCTTCTTGTGCCAGTATTCATTCACGAATTCAGCCGGAATAGTATAGTCCGGACCGCCCTGTCCGTAGAGCGCCACCTTTGAAGTATCCCTTGTGTATGGATCTCCGGCCTGGATCATGAATCCGTCGATTACCCTGTGGAAAAGCAGGCTGTCATAATAGTGTTCGGCAACCAGTTTCACAAAGTTCTCACGGTGTTTCGGTGTCTTTGAATAAAGCTTGATACGCATTGTGCCCATGTTTGTAACTATGTCAAACATAGGCTCTTCCATTCTTTGTCTTTCCATTTCAAGTGCTGTTTTCAGACTGTCATTCTGCTGCATGTCACCCTTCTTGCCCGCATTTGACGAGCAGGACGAGCAAGATACAAAAGATGAAGCTGCCGCAAGGGCTGCACAGATGACAGTGATTTTCAAAATGTTCGGTTTCATAATACTTGTTGTCAAATCTGTGCAAAATTAGGCAAAAATAATTAATTTTGTTATTTATTATTTTCATGGGACTGACTATAAAGTCTTCGTAATGTCATCTCGACTATGTCTTTAGGATTTTGCCCGATATGACAGACTTTGGGCCAGCCTCATCAGGATGCCCGGCCAGACCGGGTGACAAAAGAACATAATATGGCAAACCCATTGAAACAACTCGCCGGCCAGACTGTAATCTACGGAATGAGCACCATTCTGGCCCGCATCATAAACTTTCTCTTCGTCCCGATTTACACCAGGCTCCTCACCCCGGAGAGCTACGGTGTAGTCACTGAATTCATGGCCTATATAGCCGTGCTCCAGGTCGCATTGGTCATGGGCCTTGAAACAGGATGTTTCCGCTTTGCCAACAAGGAGGGCGTAAGTGCGGACAAGGTCTATTCAAATGCCTTTGTAACCGTATTCGGTGTGAGTGCGGCATTTCTTGCCCTTATGATTGCCTTTGCAGGGCCGATATCCACTGCCCTTGGCTATGAAGGCTACTCGTCCTGCATAATGTACATGGGAGGAATCCTGGCAATCGACAGTGTGACGGCAATCATGTTCGCCAAGCTTCGTCAGGAAAACAAGGCCCTCAAATTCGCCATACTCAAGACTATCAAGATAATAACAGAGACCGCAGCGAATCTCGTACTCTTTCTGGTCTATCCGAAGGTCGTGCACGAAGGCTCATGGATGCTCAATTTCGTCCCTGCCACTCCGGATTTCAGCTACGTCATCTTTGCGATTTTCATCAGCTGCATAGTCTGCGGACTGCTTTTCATCCCGGACATCCTCAAGCTTACCTTCACATTCGACGCAAAACTCCTGCGCTCGATGCTCGCGTATTCGCTGCCGCTGATGGTCGCCGCCCTGCCCGGGGTAGTGAACGACTTCCTTGACAGGATTCTGTTCCGCTACTTCGACACCAACGCCGAGGCATGGCGCTCAAGCCTTGGAATCTATCAGGCAGCAGTGAAACTTGCCGTGATAATGAACCTCTTCATTCAGATGTTCCGCTACGCCGCCGAGCCATTCTTCTTCAGACGCGCCAGGGAAAAAGACTCCGGAGCGTTGTATGCCTCTGTACAGGAATATTTTACAGCTTTCTGTGGCCTTGTATTCCTTGGAGTTATCCTGTATATAGACATCATATCCCTGATTCTCGGCCCTCAGTTCCGCTCGGCAGTGGGAGTCGTGCCGGTGATGCTTCTGTCCTACATGATTCTGGGCATGCTTTTCAATGTTTCCATGTGGTACAAACTGTCTGGCAAGACCAATATGGCGATATGGATAACCCTCGCCGGACTTGTGGTGACTGCCATTGTGATCATTGTCTTCATGCCGAAATACTCCTATTGGGCGGCAGCCTTCGGCCATCTTGCCAGCTATATCGTAATGTTTGCATTAAGCTCAATACTCGGTGCAAAATATTACCCGATACCATACCGCTGGGGCCGGATATTGTTGATAATGCTCTGTATGGGAGCTGTTTACGGCGTGTCGCTCCTCGTGGACAACTCATTCTTCCCTACAGGAGGAACAACGACAGAAACAATTATAAAGCTCATTGTACACACCATCCTCATCCTGATTTATTCAGTCTCAAGCTGGTGTATCATAAAGACACAAACTAAATACCATTAATATGAAAAAGTTATTTTACATCATTCTAGCCATCTTATCTGCAGTTTCGTGCACGGGCTCGAGAGAATTGGACGGAGACTATTTGCTTGACATCATCCCATATCCTGAGGATGTAACCATAAGGTCAGGCTCGTTCAACGCAGCAGGAGCACTATTCCATTGTGACCCATTGATGGATGAGGCCTCCCGTAATGTGGCATCGAAATTTGCAGCCCGACTGTCCGAAGCTACCGGCAAACCGAGTGAAATCATCGAAGGACGTGCAAGGGCCGGATTCAATTTCATAGTGGATAAAGCCATGAAACCGGAAGAATATTCATTGTCCATCAGCCGTAAGGCTGTGGAAATCAAGGCCTCTGACTTGAATGGATTCAATTATGCAATCCAGACTCTCAAGCAGATGCTTCCTGAGGAGATATTCGGCTCGCAGGCAGATCCGGACGAGGATTGGAAACTTCATTGCGCAGTAATCAAGGACGCGCCCCGTTTTGCATATCGCGGCATGCACCTGGACGTTTCTCGTCATTTTTTCTCTGTTGAGGAAGTGAAACGCTACCTTGATGTAATGGAAGTGCATAAGCTCAACCGCCTCCACTGGCATCTTACCGACGACCAGGGATGGAGGGTTGAAATCAAGAAATATCCCGAACTGACCTCAAAGGGATCGATCAGAAAGGAGACCCTCGTGGGGCATCTCAAGCCATCAGACAACACATTCGACGGAGTACCTTATGGAAAGGGTCTTTGGTACACACAGGAGCAGATTCGCGAAGTTGTCGCCTATGCTGCCGCCAAAGGTATCACCATCGTACCGGAAATCGACCTTCCGGGCCACATGGTCGCCGCCTTGGCTTGTTATCCGGAACTCGGATGTACCTCCGGTCCTTATGATGTATGGACACTTTGGGGAGTGGCTGACGATGTCCTTTGTCCGGGAAATGAGAAAACTTTCGAGTTTATTGAGAATGTCCTGGATGAGATTGTCGATATGTTCCCATCGGAATATATCCATATCGGAGGTGACGAATGTCCGAAAGTCAGATGGGAAAAATGCCCTAAATGTCAGGCAAGAATCAAGGAATTGGGCCTGGAAGGCGATGGAGTCCATTCGGCTGAGCATTTCCTTCAGAGTTATGTCACTGCCCGTGTCGAGGCTTATCTTGCAACAAAGGGCAGAAAGATCATCGGATGGGATGAAATTCTTGAAGGAGAGCTTGCTCCGAATGCGACAGTAATGTCATGGAGAGGAATCCAGGGCGGACTTGCTGCAGCCAAACTCGGGCATGATGCCATAATGACTCCTAACTCACACATGTATTTTGATTATTATCAGTCTGAGAATCAAGATGCTGAACCTCTTTCAATAGGCGGATACCTCCCTGTATCGAGAGTATATTCATACGAGCCGTTCGAGGAGGGCATGAGCGAAGAAGAGAAATCCCACATTATCGGAGTTCAGGCCAACCTTTGGACTGAATATATCACCACTGACAGCCATCTTGAATACATGCTCCTTCCTCGCCTTGCTGCACTCAGTGAGGTGCAATGGTGCCAGCCTGAGGTAAAGAACTGGGAGCGCTTCCTCGAAAGTGTGGATGATATCTGTGAGATATACGATGAAATGGGTTACACTTACGCCCGTCACCTTCTCGATGATTAATCTACCCCAGCAGTAAAATAATAATCTGCGCCGAAATAACCCTCAGAAAAATACTCACAGGGTAAACCGTCGCATAAGCCACTGAAGGTTCATCGCTCTGAGCTGTCGTATTCGCATAGTTCAGAGCGATTGGATTTGCCATGCTTCCACAAAGCATACCGACATTGGCCGCATAACTTGTCTTGAAGAACTTGCTTGCCAGAAAGCCCACAAGGAGCACAGGCACAATTGCAAGAGCAAGGCTCACTCCCACCCAAAGCAATCCGTTGGTAGTGAACACGGTATCGAAAAATCCCGGACCGGCGCTCAGTCCAAGTCCGGCGAGATAGATGGTCAGGCCCAACTGCCTGAGCATCAGGTTTGCACTGCGCGTAGTGTAGATTGACAAATGGAATCTTGAACCGAACGCACCCATCAGCAATCCTACTATAATAGGACCGCCGGCGATACCAAGCTTCACCGGCATACTCATACCAGGTATGGCTACCGGAATGCTTCCCAGGATGAGTCCGAGTACAATTCCGAAGAATATCATGAAAAGATTCGGATTATTGAGCATCTTGGCCTCATTTCCTAGAATTTTGCCGACATTGTCAATGGCTTTTGATTCACCCACGATGGTGAGCCTGTCCCCAAGCTGGAGCCTGAGGGAAGGGGAGGCAAGGAGGTCAATACCGGCACGATTGACTCTTGTGATATTGATTCCATAAGAATTGCGTAGCCTCAGCGAGCCGAGCTTCACCCCGTTCAATTCTGGTTTAGTGACCAGAATATGTCTTGAAACTAATTGACTGTCAATTGAATTCCAATCAATATCCTTCTTGTTCCAATCCACATTTTCCTGTTGTCCGAATATCTGCCTGATATGTTCGACATCCTTTTTGTTGGAAATAACCAGCGCATGCTCTCCCTCCTCGACGATGGTTTCCGACGTAGGAATGATTACCTTTCCATTCTTCCAAATTCTGGAAATGACGAATTTCCTGTCGGTGTTCTTCATGATTTCCTTGATGCTCCTGCCGAAAATCGCCGGATTGCACACCTGATATTCTACTACGAATGTATTGTCAGCCGAGCCATCTTTGGGTTTTTGAATCTTTTTCCCAAAGACAGACTTGAGAATGGCAACGCATATTATGACACCAATGATACCGAATGGATAGCCCACGGCGCATGCCATAGCCATTCTGTCGGCTCCGGCAATGTCACCCGGATGTATCTGAAGATGAGCCTGTTGTGCGGCACCGAGCATAGGTGTGTTGGTGGCTGCTCCGGACAATAGTCCAATCATGTCGCTAAGCGGAATTCCTGCAGTCCAATGGATGACCAGAGCCATCAATGTGCCCACAATCAGCACTGACAGGGCCAGCAGATTCAGTTTGACACCACCCTTCTTGAATGCGGAGAAAAAACCCGGACCGACCTGGACACCAAGGGCATAAATGAACAGCACAAGGCCGAAATTCTGCATTATGGACAACATGTCAGGATTGATTGCAAGTCCCAGATGACCGGCAATGATACCTGCAAAGAATACGAAGGTCACGCCCAGCGACACTCCGAAAATCTTGATATTGCCCAAGGCAAGCCCTACGGCGCATATAAGAGAAATTACTACAACTCCCTGAATGAAAGTTTGTTGCGTAAATATATCAGTAAACCATTCCATAAATCAATACAATATCAGACCGGCAATGCCTCCGGCAAGAATGACAAGAATAGGGTTGACCTTTTTCCAAAGGCTGGCAATCAGGGCCACCCCGAAAAGACCCCAGCTTTTCCAATCCGGGAAATTCTCCGGAGTAATGAGCAAGATGGCGGCGGCACCAATCAAGCCGGTCACTGCCGGCTTCAGGGCTGACATAACCCCGACAAATACACCATTGTGGCTGAACTTTGTATAAACCCGGCAAAGGCTCAGCACAATGAGGAACGACGGCAGGACGATGGCGAATGTCGCTGTCAGAGAGCCAAGAAAGCATACGAAGTCACCGGCACCGCTGCTCTGAAGCACGTCATAACCGACATAAGTCGCACAATTTATACCGATCGGGCCCGGCGTGGTCTGGGAAATCGCGACAATATCGGTGAATGTGCTTTCATCAATCCATCCGTGCACCGAAACAACCTGACCCTGAATCAGGGACAACATCGCATATCCGCCTCCGATGGTAAACAGACCAATTACGAAAAAAGTAGTGAATAACTCAAGAAAAATCATTTTGCCTGGCCCTCCTTATTGCTTTTTTCTCTCCATAGGGCAATGGCTGCTCCTATGATGATGACGGTCATCAATATATATATAGGTGAAACTCCCATGAATGCGACACAAATCAGGGCTGCGGCAGACAATACCCAAGCCCACCAGGTTTTGTTTCCCTTTTTTGCCATATCAATCATCGGCACGGCGATAAGAGCCACAACGACAGGGCGGATTCCCTTGAAAATGCGGATAATTGTCGGGTTGTCCCTGTATCCGGAAAAAATCGCAGCAATTGCAAGGATTATCAGGAAAGATGGCAGGATGCTTCCCAATGTGGCCACGATGCTGCCTTTGACTCCTCGGAGCCTGTATCCGGTGAATATGGAAATGTTTACGGCAAGAAGTCCGGGAGCCGCCTGGGCAAGAGCGATGATGTCGGTGAAATCTTCTTCTTCCATCCATCCTCTCTTTACAATTTCCGTTTTTATGATGGGAAGCATCGCATATCCACCTCCGATTGTGAATGCTCCTATTTTAGCGAAAATTGAGAATATCTTGAGGTATGAGACCATTATTTTTGGGGTTTTTGACCATTTCGGGTGCAAAAGTAGAAATTTTTTGCAAAAAAAGTGCGAAAAAATTTGGAGGTTAAAAAAAAGTCCGTATCTTTGCAGCCCGTTTGAGAGAAAACGGTAACAAAAAAAGATCTTTGAAAAGACTGAGATTTAGTACAAGAAGCAAGTACCGAGAAACTAAAG
>JBJFDE010000109.1:0-2436 GCA_051889855.1 Candidatus Cryptobacteroides sp.
AGATTGAAGGCAATGGCAAAGAAGGCAAAGTCCATTTTGACCTTGTCCATTCCAACGTGGCGGAAACGTTTGTAAGCCATGTCGTATTTCATCTGTCCGAAGACGGCCTCAGGTTCGATACATCTCCGCCCTCGATGTTTCACTCCTTCTTCCGAAGTCAGCCGTTCTCGGGCTTTTCGTCGATATTCGTTGAGTCTGTGGTTGACTTCTATTATCCGGTCTCCTTTTGCCTTGAAGCAGCTTCCCCTCAGGGGACAGCCCTCGCATCGCTGAGCCTTGTAACGGGCACTTTCAGTAACATATCCGCTTTCTGTTTTTGTACGCGTCGTACCGACACGCTCCATGTGCTGCCCTATCGGACACACATAATAATCATCTTCAGCATTATAATAAAGGGCCTGCGGACTAAACGGATTCGCCTCATAGTGCATGCGTTGCTCCTGATGGAACCAGTTGTATTTGACAAAGGCTTCTATTCCGGCTTCCTCCATGAAACTGTAGTTTTCTTCAGAACCATACCCGGAATCGGCGACGCCTGTCTGTGGAAGTTTGCCGTAACGGTTAAGGAAGGATTTGAAGAACGGGATCATTGTCAGAGGGTCACCGGGAGTCTGGAACAATTCGAAGTCAAGGATGAACTGGTTCTCCGTCCCGATCTGCAGGTTATATCCGGGCTTTGTCTGGCCGTTGTTCATGGCATCCTCTTTCATACGCATGAAGGTGGCGTCATGATCGGTCTTGGAATATGAGTTTCGCTCGCCCAGAATACGCAGTTTTTCATCGTACTCACCGAGCTTGTCGGCATGTTCCCTGAGCTGCTTTATCTGTTTTTTGCGTTCTTTGTGCTTCTCTTTCTGTTCTTTGGATTCGGGCTTGGGCTCTTTCTCAAGGCTACGGTTAAGTTCTTCTGCGATGTTCATCAGGTCTGCCGGAGTAAAACTCTGTCCGTTTCCCTGCTCCGCATTTTCCTGCGCTATGGCCTCGTCTATCTGCTCCAAAAGCGCATTTATCTTGCTGATAAGTTTTGCTCTGTTCTTTTCCGTTGTCTTTTTCCAAACAAAGGTGTATTTGTTTGCTTTTGACTCAATTTTGGTGCCGTCGATGTATTCAACATCAAGCGTGATGAAGCCTTTCTCGGCAAGAACTATAACCAGTTGGGTGAACACCTGGTTGATTTCTTCCTTGACACGGTTGCGGAAACGGTTGATGGTATTGAAGTCGGGCTGCTCGTAACCGGCAAGCCATATAAAGTGGATGTCACGCTTCAATGCCGACTCTATCTTTCTACACGAATAGAGATTGTTCATATAGCCGTAAATGACAGCCTTTAGCATCATCTTGGGATGATATGGGCTACGGCCACGTTCCTTATACATTTTCTTGAAATTGTCGAGCCTAAGATTGTCGATTACCGCATCTACCACCCTGACAGGATCATTTTCCGCAATATCTTTATCGAGACGCTGCGGAAAAAGTATCATTTGTTTGGGATTGTAGTCCCGAAAGTGTAACTTTGTAGACATTTTAATTTATTGTATACTACAAAGATACAAAATCTTTGTGATATGACAAAGCCCCGGCTTGTGAAAGTCAGGGCTTTGTTTTATGTTTTACAGCACGTTACGAAAAGAGGGTGCATCAGAATTTTGATACACCCTCTTTTG
This sequence comes from Candidatus Cryptobacteroides sp., assembly GCA_051889855.1. Classification (GTDB taxonomy): domain Bacteria; phylum Bacteroidota; class Bacteroidia; order Bacteroidales; family UBA932; genus Cryptobacteroides. The sequence continues at coordinate 1,665 of JBJFDE010000109.1, forward strand.
GGTTTTGTTGCCGGTGAACTCGGTCTTGCCTGTTATCTACTTTAGGGATTTGGCAATAGGATCTTCTTGCCTTGGTGGATGTAAAGGCCGGGGGTCCGAGGCTTGGCTATGCGGATTCCTTGCAGATTATACCACACATCCGGTGCCGTTGCGTCGTCTTGGATTGTCGTCACACCACCCTTAATCACGTCGCCTATGATGAAGGTCTTCTCGAAGATGCGTTTTCTCTGCTTGGCGCTAAACATCTGGTCGACCACCATCGTCACTTCGTCGCCATCTTTAAGTCCTTTGATATTGGTCATATCACTTATAGACACTCTCTTGCCGGGCTCTATGATCTTCGTAAAGTCGTGGAGATATTCGCTCTGACCGAGGAGTGTGGTGCGGATACGCGCCATCGAGTTTTCAGGCATATCCCAGGTGCGAGTATCGTTGTTGCGCAATCCCAGATTATAATCCAAGGCTCCATCGGCGGAGTAGATGTCATAGCTTTCTATCGCCATATCATAGAACTCCCAGCTACCCGTCACCGGCAGAATAGACATCGCCACAGGGTAGATACTTCTTCCATCGCCGATCGCCACCGCCAGATTGCCTGCCAAGCGGGGCGTGTATGCAAGTGTTACATGCTCACTCTCTCCGACACGATTGGCATAACCACACTGATATTGGAAATATTTGGCATTACAGAATGATATTTCGTTAAATTCCGGATCGTCGGCTGTGACATCCCCCAATTCGAAGATATAGAAGCCGAGCGGGCCATAGAACT
>JBJFDE010000110.1:0-8920 GCA_051889855.1 Candidatus Cryptobacteroides sp.
CGACCACAGAGGCTATTTTTTTGAATCATTCTCCGAAAGAGATTTCGCGGAGAAGGTAAGGCCTGTGAAATTCGTTCAGGACAATGAAAGCAAATCATGCTACGGAGTACTCCGTGGGCTGCATTTCCAGAAACCGCCTCACTCACAGAGCAAACTGGTGAGAGTAGTAAAGGGAGCAGTCCTCGATGTTGCCGTTGACATACGCAAGGGCTCCCCGACTTTCGGCCATCACGTATGCGTTGAACTGACAGAGGAAAACCACAGGCAGCTTTTTATCCCAAGGGGATTCGCACATGGCTTCGCCGTGCTCTCCGAGGAAGCTGTTTTCCAATATAAATGTGATGATTTCTACGCCCCCGAAAGCGAGGGGGCCATTGCCTGGAACGACCCTGACCTTGGTATCGACTGGAGGATTCCCGAAGATGATATAATATTATCAGCCAAGGATATGCACCATCCGGTGCTGAAAGAGGCATGCATCCCGTTTGATATAAATGAAGACTACTACATATAAAATAAGGAAATGAAAGGAATCGTATTGGCCGGCGGCTCGGGTACACGTCTTTACCCGATAACCAAAGGAGTCAGCAAACAGATGCTGCCCATTTTCGACAAACCGATGATATATTATCCTGTATCCACCCTCATGCATGCAGGAATCAGGGACATCCTGATTATTTCCACCCCGACGGATCTGCCCGGGTTCAGGAGGCTGCTCGGAGACGGCAGCGATTTCGGAGTAAAATTTTCCTATGCGGAACAGCCCTCCCCCGACGGACTTGCCCAGGCATTCATAATCGGTGAAGAATTCATCGGCGATGATACGGCTTGTCTGATTCTTGGTGACAACATTTTCCATGGAAACGGATTAGGGCAGATGCTCAGGTCTGCCGTAGAGGATGCTGAAAAAGGACTTGCCACAGTTTTCGGATATTGGGTGTCAGACCCTGAAAGATATGGTGTTGCCGAATTCGACAAAAATGGAAACTGTCTGTCCATCGAGGAAAAGCCATCCAGGCCGAAATCGAATTATGCCGTGGTCGGACTGTATTTTTATCCGAACAAGGTGGTTGACATAGCAAAGAATATCAAGCCCTCAGCTAGAGGTGAACTGGAAATTACTACCGTAAACCAGCATTTTCTGGAGGAAGGAATATTGAAAGTCAAGACATTGGGACGCGGATTTGCCTGGCTCGACACCGGCACCCATGACAGTTTGTCCGAGGCATCGACTTTCATAGAAGTGATTGAGAAGAGGCAGGGCCTCAAGATAGGATGTCTTGAAGGAATTGCTTACAGGAAAGGATGGATTGACGAAGAAAAAATGAGAGAACTTGCACAGCCGATGCTGAAGAATCAATATGGGCAGTATCTGCTAAGAGTAATTGACGAGGTGAAGCAGAATGGAATCGGAGGCAATCTGGAATAAGGATAATAAGATGACGATACTTGTAACCGGAGCAAACGGACAACTTGGAAATGAAATGAGGATTGTCGCCCGTGAAAGTGGTGACAAATATATATTCACCGATGTAGTGGCCCCCGAAGGGGTTCCGACCTGGATATTGGACATAACTGATATTGAGGCAATACGTAAATTGGTGAGGGATAATGGAGTAGATATTATCGTGAATTGTGCGGCCTATACAAATGTTGATGCTGCCGAATCAAATGGGGAGCTGGCGGAAAAGCTCAATGCCGAAGCTCCTGGCCTTCTGGCAAAAGTCATGAAAGAGGAAGGAGGGCTCCTGATTCATATCTCAACAGACTATGTTTTCGGCAAGGAACCTTACAATACCCCTTGCAAAGAAGACCAGCAGGGCACACCGACAGGCGTATATGGGCTCACCAAGCTCCATGGAGAACAGAACATCATCTCTTCGGGATGCAAACACGTGATAGTCAGGACCGCATGGCTTTACAGCGAATTCGGCAAGAATTTCTGCAAGACCATGCTTAACCTCACTGCAACGAAGCCTCAGTTGAAAGTGGTCTTCGACCAGGCGGGAACGCCTACCTATGCCCTTGACCTGGCCAATGCCATAGTTGAAATAATCGGAGATTATTCTCGCGAAACAGGCTGCAGACAAGACACTGAAGCCTACTCCAAATCCGGAATCTACCACTACAGCAACGAGGGAGTCTGCAGTTGGTACGATTTCACCAAGATGATTGCACAGTACAGCGGCCAGACCTCCTGCGACGTACAGCCATGCCACTCTGATGAATTCCCATCACCTGTGAAACGGCCTTCATACTCTGTTCTCGACAAGACAAAGATTAAGACAAGCTTCGGAATATCAATACCTTACTGGACTGATTCCCTCAAGAAATGCATAGAAAACATTCAGAAATGAGAAATATAATGATCACTGGCGGAGCCGGATTCATCGGCAGCCATGTAGTACGGCTTTTCGTAAACAAATATCCCGAATACAATATCATCAACGTGGATAAGCTGACCTACGCCGGCAACCTTGCCAACCTCAGGGACATCGAGGAGCGGCCCAACTATAAATTAGTCAAGATGGATATATGCGACTTCGACGGTATCCTTTCCCTGATGCGGGAGGAAAAAATCGACGGCATCATCCATCTGGCAGCCGAGAGTCATGTGGACCGTTCCATCAAGGACCCTTTCACATTCGCCCGCACCAATGTCATGGGTACACTCTCCCTCCTTCAGGCCGCGAAACTCTGTTGGGAACAGTTTAACTACGTCATGCCCGGCCCTGATCTGGCATCTGAAGGAATCCCATGCCGTTTCTACCACATATCCACCGACGAAGTCTATGGAGCCCTGACAATGAACCATCCGGAAGGCATCGAACCACCTTTCACGACAAAGGCTTCATCGGGAAAACACCACCTTGCCTATGGTGATGACTTTTTCTATGAGACCACAAAATACAATCCCCACAGTCCCTACAGCGCAGCAAAGGCCAGTTCCGACCATTTCGTCCGCGCCTATCACGACACCTACGGCATGCCGACCATAGTCACCAACTGTTCGAACAACTATGGTCCTTACCAATTCCCGGAAAAGCTTATTCCATTGTTCATCAATAATATACGTCATCGCAAACCTCTTCCGGTCTATGGCAGGGGCGAGAACGTCCGCGACTGGCTCTTCGTCGAGGACCACGCCAGGGCAATAGACCTGATCTTCCACAAAGGCAGAATCGCCGAAACATACAACATCGGCGGATTCAACGAATGGAAGAACATCGACATCATCAAAGTCGTCATCAACACGGTTGACCGCCTGCTCGGAAGGGAGGAAGGCGCTGACCTTGACCTGATTACCTATGTCACTGACCGTCCTGGACACGATGCACGCTATGCCATTGACAGCACCAAGCTGCAGAAGGAACTCGGCTGGGAACCTTCATTGCAGTTCGAAGAAGGCATTGAAAAGACTGTACGCTGGTATTTGGAGAACCAGGAGTGGATGGACAATGTGACATCCGGAGAATATATGAAGTATTACGACGACATGTACAACGGACGATGAATTTCAAAATATCATCAGAATACAAGCCTTCAGGTGACCAGCCGGCGGCCATTGACGGTATATGTTCGGCTTTGAAGGAGGGCGTCGATGCAGTGACCCTGCTCGGCGTGACCGGCTCAGGCAAGACTTTCACCATGGCCAACGTCATAGAAAGGATGCAGAGGCCCGCCCTTATTCTGAGCCACAACAAGACACTGGCTGCCCAGCTTTACGGAGAGTTCAAATCATTCTTTCCGAACAACGCGGTCGAGTACTTCGTTTCATACTACGACTACTATCAGCCTGAAGCCTATATACCTGTAACAGACACATATATCGAGAAGGACCTGAGCATCAATGACGAGATTGAGAAACTCAGGCTCAGTGCCGCGTCAGCCCTGCTTTCAGGCAGGAGAGATGTGATTGTAATTTCCAGTGTATCATGTCTTTACGGTATAGGTAATCCAGAGGATTTCCATGCTCAGACGGTTTCGGTGGTCCGTGGGGAGCAAAGGAGTATGACCAGGCTGCTTTACCAGCTCGTTGATGCCCTGTATTCAAGGACTGAGACTGATTTCAAGCGCGGCACCTTCCGAGTCAGAGGTGACACCGTGGACGTTTGCATCGGTTATGGAGAAAATGCAGTCCGCATCGAGTTTTTCGGTGACGAAGTTGACCAGATATCCATCATAGACCCTGTTACCGGAGCATTCATTGACAGTCTTGACAAGATTGATATATATCCTGCCGGTAATTTCGTTACCACCAAGGAGCGCAGCATCAAGGCCATAAGTCAGATTCAGGATGACATGACAGCCCAGGTCGAATATTTCAATTCAATTGGCAAGACATTGGAAGCCAAGAGGTTGAAGCAAAGGGTGGAATATGATTTGGAGTTTATCAAGGAAATGGGATATTGTCCCGGAATCGAGAATTATTCCAGATATTTCGACGGAAGGAAGGAGGGGATGAGGCCATTCTGCCTGATTGATTATTTCCCGAAAGATTTCATCACTTTCATTGACGAGAGCCATGTGACCCTGCCCCAGATCAGGGCGATGTACGGAGGTGACCATTCCAGAAAATCGGTCCTTATTGACTATGGTTTCCGCCTTCCGGCAGCTTCGGACAACCGTCCGCTCAAATTCGATGAATTCGAAGCCATCACAGGACAGAAGGTTTTCGTGAGTGCTACTCCTGCGGAGTATGAGCTTGAGAAATCGGAAGGTCTTGTGGTTGAACAAGTTGTAAGGCCTACCGGACTGCTTGACCCGCCTATCGAGGTGAGGCCGGTGGAGAATCAGGTGGATGATTTGCTTGAGGAAATCCGGAAAAGGGCCGAAGTTGACGAAAGGGTGCTGGTGACTACTTTGACCAAGAGGATGGCCGAGGAGCTGGAGAAATATTTCACCAAGATGGGGGTTCGTTGCCGCTACATCCATTCCGATGTGGATACAATGGAAAGGGTGGAGATTATCGAGGATTTCAAGAACGGACTCTTCGACGTGCTGGTGGGTGTAAACCTGCTGCGTGAGGGTCTGGACATTCCTTCCGTTTCGCTGGTAGCTATCCTGGATGCAGACAAGGAGGGTTTCCTCAGGAGTGGCCGTGCACTTACCCAGACAGCCGGACGCGCAGCCCGAAACGTGAACGGGCTTGTAATCATGTATGCAGATTCCGTGACGGATTCCATGCAGCAGACCATATACGAGACCAACAGGCGTCGTACCAAACAGATGGAATACAACAAGTTGCATGGCATTACACCTACCCAGGTCAGCATAAAAAGGAATCCTTTGGCAGCCGACCAGGGACAAGTTGCAGACCGTAATGCAGACTCGGGCCGTCGCAATCCAAGGCTTGCAAACACCGTTACCGGCAAGGTCAGTGCAGCAAATTCTTACGATGCTCCGACCTATATCCCCGATCCTTCGGATCTTGGAAGGGGTACGGTCAGTGTCGGACTCGGACATGATTCGAAGAGGGAGAGCAATTCCGCCTATGTTGACGGTTATATCCAGGCCGACCTTGCCGCGGTGCTCCAGGATCCGGTAATACGTTCAATGAGCCGGGAGCAAGTGGAGAAATCCGTTGAGCTTGCCAAAAAGAATATGCAGAAAGCGGCCGCAGACCTGGATTTCACTGCAGCCGCAAAATATCGTGATGAGATGTGGGCCCTTCAACAATATCTGAAGGTCTGGCATCAATGATCCTGCCTATTCCATCTTTCTCATTTGTCCGTTGTCGTATGTGAGCGGGAAGAGTTTTTCTCCACCTGCAAGCACTACCCATGTGTCGAATTTCCGCTCACCTTCCTTCAAAACTATGACTCTCGCACCGTTTGGAAGGTCATTGTAAACTGTATCTCCGCCTGTGTATCTGCCATAAGCGAGCATGATACCTTTATAAACGGCTGCCCAGTCGTTATTGTGGTCATGGCCGGCGAAGACACCCATTATGTCCGCTGATTCGTACATTGCATTGAACATTCCTCCGTTCAGTTCAGGGCTGCACACTTTTTCGAGATTGTTGCCTACCAGTGCGTTGATCGGAGCATCGCCACCTTTGTCAGAACTTTCCGCAGCAGGGTAGGTCGTGGCAACATGGTCATATTCCGGGAATGGGATGTGCATGAATGCGAGGGACGGTACCGGCATTCCTCCGTTACAACGGGTATAACATTCGCTTTTATGCTTATAATCAACCACTTGCTCAGGATAGAATGTTTCATAGTACTTTTTGTCCCAAAGGTATGTATGCGAATCGAAACAATATAGAAGCGCCTTCATTTTTCCGTCTTTTGATGAAAAAACAGGCAGTTCGTAATCAGGAGAAGGGTTGTCGCCGCGATCCGGAAGAAGGTTGTATGGTATACTCCGGGTTATGTCGTACAGTTCCGCATTGCTCAGGAGATGTTCCCTGTCGTGGTTGCCGAACGTTATTGCAAAAGGAATCTTGTGATTGGATATGGCTCCGAGCAATGTCCTGTATGCCTGGTCGGCAGGCCTTCCGTAGAGGATATCTCCAGTCACTATCACCAGGTCAGGTTTTTCGCTATTCAATACCTCATTGATTCTTTCTATGGCAATGTCGCTACGGCTGTCGTTCGGAATAAAATGAGTATCAGTGAATTGGACTATTTTGAAGGTACCGTCCGGACGAAAGGTCAGCTTTGGTGCCTTCTTTTCAAAACGGGCAGCGAAACCGCCTCCGGATGCAAGGTGAACAGTTATTTTATCCTTTGAGCAAACTTCCTTGTTTATTATTTTGAAATCGCTGGCCTTTCTCTCAGCATTAATTCCGTCCCTGACAAGCAACATATCGTATTCGCCGTCAGCAAGGAAGGAGAGGTCCACCTCCATGTCTCTGCTGGTCCAGTCTGTCAGACCTCCTATGAACCAGTCGTTTCCTTTCCTTCTTGCAGTGAGGATATATTGTCCTGCATGGCCCTGGAGTACCTTGGTTTCATCCCAGACAGTAGGGATGGCAGCTATGAAATCGCAGCATTCCGCCTCTTCAAGATAGTTGCTTGGTGAATCGCAAAGCATGTTCAATGGCGAATCAAGAACCATGTAAAGTGCAAGTTGATGGCATCTTGTTCCCTGGCTCATAGGCTCGGAATTGATTGGCTGGAAATTGCTACGGTTGGAATTCCTCATTGCTCCCTGGGTGTAATCCATCGGACCTGCAACCTGACGGATGAAAGGAATTGTGACGTCGTAGTGTACCTGGTCCACATCGGCTGGTGTCCATTTGACGGTCTCGAGACCATGTACTCCTTCAGTATTCAAGACGTTAGGCCATGTTCTTGTGATGCCGGCAGGTTTATGCGAACCATGAAGGTCAAGAACCATATGGTATTTCGCAGCAATCTCGGCAGCTCTGTAGTTGAATGCGGTCATGTACTGGTCATCGCGGTCCATGAAGTCAACCTTGAAGCCTTTTACTCCCATCTGTGAATAGTGGCGGCAAACGCCTTCTATGTCGTTGTTGAATGCACGGAAGCCGGCCCAGAGGATAATGCCCACACCTTTATCCTGAGCATGGGAGATGATTTCCTCCAGATTGATCTCAGGATTTATAATCATCAGGTCTTCACCTTTTCCTGCTGCCCATCCATCATCAAGGATAACATATTCGATTCCTTTTGATGCCGCAAAATCTATATAATATTTATAGGTCTGGGTATTGATTCCGGCTGCAAAGTCAACTCCGCGGATATTCCAGTCATTCCACCAGTCCCATGCCACTTTTCCCGGGCGGATCCATGATGTATCTTCTACTCTGGAAGGCTCGGCCAAAAGCCATGTCATGTCAGATTGTGCAATCTGGACATCTGTTCCCACCACGAACATTCTCCATGGGAATGACCTCGGAGAGTCAACCTTGGCGATGTAGCTTTCACGTTCAGGAACGATAAGCTGGATATTGTTATAGCCTCCGGCAACCTGTTTTTTCGGATATGGTGCAAATACGCCTTTCAACGATGCAGATCCATCCTGATTGCAGAGATACATTCCGGGATATGCTTCAAGATTGGCCTCGCTGATGCAGATTTTCATTCCATCTTCAGCGTCCACCATCACTGGAAGGAATGAAAGCTGCTGTGGGTTCATTCCGCAAACCGTTGTTTCTGTATAGATATTCTCGAAAGAGTTCTTGAACTGCTGGTCGAAACTCTTGCCTTTGCTATTTTTAACATAAGGTGTGAAGACTTTATGGTCAGACGGGAAATTGATTTCAGCCTGCTCAGAGGCGATTTCGTACTCCCCTGATGCTTCGCTTGCGAATCTATAGGCCACACCATCATTGAAGACTCTGAATTCGAGGCTCCATCCGCCTTTGAATTTCAAAACCATGGAATTATGGCTGTCTTTGACTGAGGAGCTTCTGTAAAGTACGGCAGGAATCGTCTCATTGACATTGCATTTTGATACCTTGGATACTTTAACAGGGCCGCCCCAGACTGTTCCGTCTGTCAACGTCATGGATATGGCAGACGGAGTTACAATCTGATGTCCGTCCGCTTTAAATGACCATTCTACCTGATTGCCCGTGGAAACCGTTACGGCAAGCCTGCCGTCAGGTGAACTGACATTATAGTCTTTGGCTGAAGCAGCCGATGCAAGTGTCACGGCTGCCATCATAGTTAGAAATCTTTTTACCATTATCAAAAAAGTTAGTGTTATCTAATTATCCTCACAAATTTAACATTTTTCCAATATGATGGTCATACAAAACTGTCCAAATCTCCCCAAAAAACTATATTAAAAAGTGCCAAATTGAACTTTTTATAAAAAAATCCAGAAAAAACGCAGAAAAAATTTGGAAGTAAAGAAAAAATACCTACCTTTGCAATCCCAAACAAAAAGGGACATAGTACTTTGAAGTTTATTTTTGGATGGATACAAGGCATTTCGACGATGA
>JBJFDE010000111.1:0-8894 GCA_051889855.1 Candidatus Cryptobacteroides sp.
GAGGGCCAGGGACAGATTTATTGCCGTTTTCAGAAGGATAACTCATTGAATATCAAGGTTCTTTCAAATGAGAACTATACATGGCAGGGCCCGCTTACCACTAAATGGTATCACATTGCCCTTGTCTGCCCGGGTGACGGCAACCTGATTCTTTATGTCAACGGTGCAGAGGTGCTCAGGGAGAACAAACCGGCATACGCAGGCAATAACCTTATGGAGAAGGTCTATTTCGGCTCTGCCAGCAAGACATGGCATACCCAGTCTTATTGCTACAGTGAGGTACGTCTGTGGTCTTGTGCCAGGACTCAGAGCCAGATTGCGGACAATATGTATGCTGTTAATGCCAGGAGCGAAGGCCTGATTGCTTACTGGAAATGCAATGAAGGTCAGGGTACTGTCCTGCATGATGTCACCGGCAACGGAAATGACATCGATCTTACATCAGATGTCTCAACCGAGCTTGACAATGCTTCCGGTGCATGGAAATGGATGGGGCCGGTCCGCACTGACACAGACAAACTGCTTGATATGTAATAATTAAACCTTAATAACACAAAATTTATGAAACGCTTTATTTATTTCTCAACACTTGCTCTTGCAGCAGCCGTTGCTTTTTCTTCCTGCGAGAAGGATCCGCTTGCAAATGTTCCTGAGTCAACTGTTTATCTCACAACAGGTTCTACTCCTGCAAATGAATCAAACTATGTGATAAATTATGATGCCCTTACAGGTGCTGAGACAACTGTAGGTTCAACCGAGATTTCCCTTACCCTCTGCTCAACCGAGTCTGTGGGAGCTGACGTGACTGCAGAGCTCAAAGTTGACGAGAGCCTTGTAGCTGCCGGTTGGACACTGCTTCCTGAGGCTGCATATTCAATTTCCGCCACTACTGCAACAATCGCAAAGGATGCAAAGGAAAGCACCGGAGCATATAAGATTACTCTTAATCCTCAGGCTGTAGAGGATTTCGGTTCTTATGTACTTCCTCTTACCATCGAAGTGACTGCAGGAAAGGCTGTCCTCAGCTCAACTGCCGCTGTTGTCAATGTGAAATTCCTCCGCAACCGTCTCAACGGTGACATCGTTCCTGAGGGATGGAGCAAGATTGCTACAGACAGGTTCACTGCAGGATCTTATAAGGATGCCTATGGTGATTATGTAGGTATTGACTATACATCATCTGGACTGGGTCTTGCCTCTGCTTTTGATGGAAACTTACTTACTGATTGGTATGGTACCAGCGGTTATTGGGAAGGAAATAATTTTGTCTATTCCAATACTGCTGCCGATTGGTATGGCGTTTGGGCTGAGGTTAAATTCTCCGAGCCTACTGCTGTTAAAGGTCTTATTGTTTCTGCTAATCCTGATTCTCAGTACTATAAGCTTAGGCCTCGTCGTATGACTATCCTTGTAAAATATGAAGATTCAGAGGATTATGACTGGGGTAACAAGTCGTTTGATGCTGGTTATGTTTTTGATGAGAATGGAAATTATGTATATGATGATTACGGTTATCCTGTGGTGAATTACAATGTGGGAGATGATGGATACTATGCCTATATCTCTGACAACAGTGGTATTAACAAAGTTTCCCTTGAAGGATATCAGAAGGCAGATGCAGATTATTTGATCGATGAACCAGGTTATTCCAATTATTCAATTGACCTTTCATCACGTTTTGAAGGTAAGAAGGTAGTGTCCATGATACTTATCCCTGCTACTCTTGTTTGTAGTCAGTGGTATTATGATGATACTCTTCAGGATTTCTGGTACACATATTACTATGATTATTTCTATGGTACAGCTACCAGCGAAATAACCATCTTCGAATAATCAGATGTCAGTTAGCAGTTTTAATATAACATCCGGTTCCGGGGCCCATCTGTTCCGGGACGGATTTTGTCTTCTGGTCGGGCTGTGCCTGCTTTCATGCAGCCGTCCGGCAGAAATACGGGTGATACCGGCTCCGCAGCAGGTGAGCATCCAAAGAGGCTGCTTTGATTTTGCCGGTGCTGTCTTCGAGTATGACAGCGCCATGGACCAGGCAAGCCTAGACTATGTCCGTGCTTTTGAGCATGCTCTCCGCTCGGCAATGGGGACGGAAGCGGATTGCCGTGAGGGTGAGCATACTTCTTCTGCACGGAAGAATGCTCCGAAGGTGAATTTCCGCTATGACATAAGCCTCACTTCGGAGGAATATACAATTAATTCCAGCTCCATGTTATTGGAAATCAGTGCATCATCCCTCAATGGCTTTGTGTATGCAATCCAAACCATCAAGCAGATGCTGCCTCTTGGGATATGGTCTTCTGCTACAAGTGAATGTGACTCTGCCAAGGCTTGTATTGGAGACAATATCAACGACACAAGGTGGACAATCCCGGCAATGACCATTCGGGATTATCCGCGATTTGCCTACAGGGGGCTGCATCTTGACTGTGCCCGCCATATATTCAGCCTTGACGAGGTACGCCGTTTCATTGACCTGATGGAAATCCACAAGCTCAACCGCCTCCACTGGCACCTGACCGATGACCAGGGATGGAGGATTGAAATCAAGAGCCATCCGAAAATTACCTCGGTCGGAGCATGGAGGGAAGGTACTATGGTCGGCCATGACTTCTCTTCCAACGACGGAATTCGTTACGGAGGCTATTACACTCAGGAAGAACTTCGCTCAATCGTGTCTTATGCCGCTTCAAAAGGCATAACCATAATCCCGGAAATCGACTTGCCGGGTCATACCCAGTCCATCATCGCTGCTTATCCTGAACTTGGCTGTACAGGTGGTCCTTATGAGGTCAGAACAACATGGGGCGTTTCCGAAGAGGTAATCTGCGCAGGAAACGAGGACGTATATAAGGTACTTGAGGACATTCTGACCGAAGTTATGGATATCTTCCCTTCAGAATACATCCATATCGGCGGTGACGAGTGTCCTAAAAACAGCTGGGAGGCCTGCCCTAAGTGTCAGGCCAAAATTTCGGAACTTGGTCTTGCCGATGACGAGCATTTCAAGGCTGAGGACTATCTTCAGAGCTATGTGATGAACCGTGTCGAGGATTTCCTGAACGACCATGGACGTAGGGTTATCGGATGGGACGAGGTGCTGGACGGCAATATCTCCCAGAGTGCCACAATCATGTCGTGGAGGGGAGCGGCCGGAGGAATAAAGGCTGCACAGAGTGGCCGTTATGCCATCATGACTCCGAACAGCTATCTTTATTTCGACTATTGCCAGAGCCGCGACCGTGACGGCGAGCCGCTTTCGATCGGAGGCTATCTCCCGGTCAACAGAGTTTATTCATACGAGCCTTACGATGAGCAGATGACCCCTCAGGAGTGCGAATATATTCTTGGCGTTCAGGCCAATCTCTGGACAGAGTATATTGCAGATTATTCCGTCGTGGAATATATGATCCTGCCTCGTCTGGATGCCCTGAGTGAAGTGCAGTGGTGCGAACCACAGAACAAGGATTTCGAACGTTTCCGCCGCAACCTTCTGAACATGAAGGATATATATGATGCGCTCGGAGCCCGTTATGCTACACATATCTTCGATGGAAGGATGGATGAAGAGCAGAAAGCCATTCCTTCTGTGTCCCACAAGGCTCTCGGAAAGAAGGCGAAACTTCTGAGCACTCCACATCTTAACTACCGTTTCAGTGCTCCTGAAGAACTGTTTGACGGCAAGAGGGGAGACCGTACTTTCACAAGTGGTGCCTGGATCGGATTCGAGGGAGAGCCATTGGATGTTGTGATTCCGATGAGCCGCCTTGGAGGACTGGCTGGCTCGACTTCGGTTGAAAGCGTGTCAATAGAGTGCCTCTCTGACAAAGGCAATTACATTTTCGCACCGATATGGCTGAAGGTTTCATCATCAGAAGACGGTGAGAATTTCACCCAGATTGGCTTTGAGGAGTTCCAGCCTGAAGGAGCTGACGATGCTGACGGAGTCAAGACATTCACTGTGAGCTTCCCTCAGTCTGTAAAGGCAAAATGGCTCAGGGTCGAGGCTGCCACCATTGATACCCTGCCTCAATGGCATCCCGGTGCCGGTGCAAAGGCCTTCCTGTTCATTGATGAGGTTATTGTGAAGTAGTTATTTCTGGCCACAAGAGAATCTTGTGGCCATTATTGTATCCCGTTTTGGAAAATCGGCGAGAAAATGGTAAATTTGGCATTCTAACGCGTCAAGTTCAAATGTTTGGACTTGAATAAAAAGAACGACTGATGGACAGAAAAATCAAAATTGTCATTTTTGCGGCTTTTGCTGCAATTTTGTCCGGGCTGCATGTCCCCGCTGATGCCCAAAATCAAGAAACTCCGAACTATGCGCTTGCCGAAAGATTTTCTTCTGCAAGGGTGAGAAAGATGGTGTTCTCCACCAAGGCTACTCCGCGCTGGTTCAGGAAAAGTGACAGATTCATCTATAATTGGAAGACCTCCGAAGGTGAGCAATATTATATTGCCGATCCCGTTGCAGGTACCAGAAAGCCTGCATTCGATATGCAGAAACTTGCGATGAGGATCACGGAAATTACAAAGGATCCGTTTGATTCACAGCATCTTCCGCTTCAAAGAGTCAAAATAGACCCGGATGATGACAACTACCTCACCTTCGATGTCCGTTCAACCAGGGAAAGGAAGGACACCACGAACAAATCCAAATCCCCGGAAAAGATAATATATCATTTCAGGTACAGGATTACCGACGGAGACCTCACATGGAATACCGACAAGAAGGAGGAAAGATATCCCTCATGGGCCAGCATGTCTCCGGACGGACTGACCGGCGTATTTGTAAAGGCCGGCAACCTGTATTATATGGATACCCTTAACCTGCGGAAAGCGGCGAAGGATCCGAAGGACAGCACAATCACCGAACATAGGATCACCACCGACGGGACAAGGGAATTTGCCTATGCCATAAATAATTACAACGGTCTCACGGAGACCGATACCACAGCAAGGGTATATCCTTCCGAGCTGGTATGGGCTCCGGATTCCAAACATTTTGCACTTATGCGCTGGGACATGGCTCCGGTCAAGGAGTTCTGGGTAATCAACTCCCTGAGCATGCCTCGTCCTACACTTGAGACCTATAAGTATCAGATGCCGGGAGAGCCAGGACCTGAAGGCCGCCTGTATGTCTTCAATACTCAGGACTGGACTTCGAAGGAGGTGAAATGCAAAGCTTTCAAGTCTCAGGACATGGGATTCCAGTATAAGAAGCCAACTGCAGAGGATTCTTTCAGGAAATATAGAAGCAGTGAGTGGCTGGGTGATAATAATGGCTTCTATATCAACAGGTTGAGCCGAGACCTCAAGAGGATGGATATCTGCCGTGTCGATATCGGTGCCGACTCTGTAAGGACAGTCATTTCAGAAAGGATGAATACCTATGTTGAAGGACGTGACCTGACTCTTCTTGAAGGTGGGCGCAAACTTGTGCAGTGGTCCGAGCGCAACGGATGGGCAAATCTTTATCTCTATGATTCAGATGGAAATCTCATCAGGAATCTTACCGAAGGGGCATATCATGTCGAAGATGTTGTAGGTGTGAATGAACGTGAGGGTTATCTGATTGTCAGTGCATGCGGACATGAGAAAGGGGAGAATCCATATCAGATGCATACATACAGGGTGAATCTCAAAGGGGGAGAGCCAAAGCTTCTTGATATGCCGGATATGAACGTTGAGGCTATATGCTCGGATGACGGCAAGTATTTCGTTGCAAACTGTTCAAGGGTGGACTGCAAACCTTTCTCAGTTCTTTTCAACGCTGAAGGAAAGAAGATATGTGACCTCGGAGAGTCAGACTTTTCACTGCTTTTCGATGCCGGCTACAAATTCCCGGAGCGTTTCAAAGTCAAGGCAGCTGATGGTATAACTGACTTGTATGGAGCAATTTACAAGCCTTTTGATTTTGATTCGACCAAAGTTTATCCTATTTGCGACTATGTGTATCCTGGCCCTCAGGTTGAGGCCAACAATATTTCATGGAGCTACGGATTCACCCGTACTGACAGGCTTGCCCAACTGGGCTTCATCGTAGTGACCGTCGGCAACAGGGGAGGACACCCGAACAGGTCGAAATGGTACCATAATTACGGTTACGGCGACCTCCGCGACTATGGCCTCGAGGACCAGAAATATGCAATTCAGCAATTGGGGGCTCGTTATCCATGGATCGATCTCTCCCGTGTCGGCATCCACGGCCATTCAGGCGGAGGATTCATGTCAACGGCTGCCATCCTCACCTATCCTGACTTTTTCAAAGCTGCGGTTTCCTGTGCCGGAAACCATGACAACAGGATTTACAACCGTTGGTGGAGCGAACAGCATCATGGCATCAAGGAAGTTGTCGAAAAGAATGACACCAGTTTCGTTTATTCAATAGAGACAAATCAGGAACTTGCCAAAAATCTCAAAGGCCATCTGCTTCTCTGTACCGGTGACATGGATAATAATGTGAATCCTGCCAACACCATAAGGGTCATCAATGCCCTGATTCGTGCAAACAAGAGATTCGATGTACTTCTGCTTCCTGGTCAGAGACACGGTTTTGGCGACATGAACGAGTATTTCTTCTGGAAAATGGCAGACTGGTACTGCGAGTGGCTCATGGGAGCGAGCAAACGCGGCGAAGTTGATATAGCCGAACTCAACAACGACTGAAAAACAGGAGCTGACCTTGTGGCCAGCTCCTGTTTGTATTATGCCTTCTCTACAGGTACCTGGATGACTGTGAGCCATTTGTCAGAGTCTTCCTGGTTCCAGATGCCGTCGATATAGTTGGCGCGAGGGTCACCTGTGATTTTGTAACCTTCCTTCTCAATCCATGAGAAAAGGTCGATGTAATTCTGGTAGAGTTTGTCGTAGGTTCCGAATACTTTCATGCAGATTGCGGTAGGAACGGCAGGGATTTCCTTGAATTTGATCATTTCAGAGTCTTTTCCCATGCTTTTTACCTGCTCGCAGTATTCGATGTCCACGTCGTTTGGCTTGTAGCCTCCGTGCTCAATGGTGTAGCAGTAACCCGGGTCAGGGCATTCACAGCCAAGGCGTGCCATTTCGGGACCGATGACCTCGTAGCAGAGGCGTCCGAGATGTTCATAGGAAGGAATGACTGCACGGTAGCTTGCAACGATGATTGCAGGCAGTGATTCAATGTAAATCTTGTCCATGTTCTTTAGTTTTACTTGGGAGGCAATCATGTCCTTGAGCATTCTGTGCCGCTGTTTCAGGCGGTCGAGTTCCGCTTCGCAAATGCGGATTTTCTCTTCAAGAGCTTCCGTTGACGGTGAATGGGAATCATCATCCCACAGTTCCTTGATTTCTTCAAGTGAAAAGCCGAGCTCTTTCAATTTCTTGATGCTCTGCATTTTCTGGAACTGCCCGATGGTGTAGTACCTGTAGCCCGTCCAGTCTTCCACAATCTGCGGAGTCAGAAGTCCGATAGTTTCGTAGTGCCTCAATGTGCGGACAGTAACTCTGCAAAGACGTGAAAACTCCCCGATTTTTAAACGATTGTCTTTCATAACATCTGTGCACTGATTGTTATCTGCTGCAAATATATGGTGCTACCTAAGGTACGAGTCAAGAGTTTTTGATTTTTTTTTGTTTCCAGGCTCCAAATGTACTGTCTTCCGGGGTGAACACCTGTTTCATTCGTCTGTGGTCTCCTTACTTTGGACCGTTTACTTGATAAGGTTGAGGAATTCGTTTCTGGTCCGCTCGTCTTTCAGGAAGATGCCGGAAAATGCGGAGGTAGTCGTAACTGCATTCGCTTTCTGCACTCCGCGAAGTGTCATGCATGTGTGGGATGCCTCAATGACAACTGCCACTCCGAGCGGATTGAGAGTCTGTTGAATGCAGTCCCTTATCTGCATCGTGAGCCTTTCCTGGACCTGAAGTCTTCTGGCATATGTTTCGACGACTCTTGCGATCTTGCTGAGCCCCGTGATTGTACCATCAGGAATATATGCGACATGAGCTTTCCCTATGAAAGGCATGACATGATGCTCGCAGGTGGAATACAGCTCGATATCCTTCACCAGGACCATCTGGCTGTAATCTTCCTTGAACATCGCGCTTTTGAGTATCTCCGCTCCGTCCTGATGTTCCCCGTGAGTTAGGAACTGAAGTGCCTTTGCCACTCTTTCCGGAGTCTTCACAAGACCTTCCCTGTCAGGATCCTCTCCAAGAAGCTTCAATATTTCCCTATAATGGCCGGCTATCTCAGCCGTTACTTTTTCGTCATATATTTCATTCTTGATGTACGCCATATGGTATAAAACTTGTTAATGTCACAGCCCGTGACAATGTTTGCGTTGCAAAAATAATAAAAAGAACATCATCATTTGTTTTTTTTTATCTATATTTGCCGCCCATTTTGCAAATGCTTACGTCATTGGAGTTTAACTCCTTCGACAACGCCCTTGCAAACAAAAAGAAAAGTAAAGAAATAAAAGAATAAGAATTATGTATTGGACACTTGAACTTGCATACCGTCTGGAGGATGCTCCATGGCCTGCGACCAAAGATGAGCTCATCGACTACGCCACCCGTTCCGGCGCCCCCCTCGAAGTAGTGGAAAACCTTGAAGAACTTGAAGACGACGGCGAAATCTACGAATCAATCGAAGACATCTGGCCTGACTACCCAACCAAGGACGATTTCTTCTTCAATGAGGAGGAGTATTAGTACGCTAAGTGCTTGAAATCAGTCATCTAACCCTTGCTTGACAAGGTTTCAGAGAATAGCCAAGGACATGTCCTTGGCTATTTTCGTCATAACCTGCCGGCTCAACGAACAATTCCGTTTGATATGCATTTGTATTTCTGACTTTTGCTACACGACAAGCATCTACGATTGCACATATATCCACA
>JBJFDE010000112.1:0-2429 GCA_051889855.1 Candidatus Cryptobacteroides sp.
TCATCATAAACAACATATAATTATTTGTGATATTTCAGGATAATGCTTATCTTTGTATCATAAATGATACTAAAATGAAAGATATATTCGATAGATACACTATTTACGACTTCTCAGATGAAGCCATAATCCTTGAACTCTGCGAGAAGCTTAGGAAGTTGAGACGCAGTTGCTGCATTTCGCAGACAGAGCTTGCCCGGAAAAGCGGTGTCTCCATCGCATCCATCAAGAGAATAGAAACAGGAAGTGTCACAGATCTTAACCTCTGCACCCTTGTCAAGATTCTACGCGCCTGTGGCAAGCTCGAGGGAGTGGCTGAATTCATCCCGGATGTTCCTGAATCTCCGTTCCTCATTGACCAAAAGACGGGAAAGGCCCGCAAGAATTGCCGTTCATCGTATAAAACCGCTACTTCATTATGATAAGCAGCCCTCTTACTGTAAATGTTATACTTTGGGGAACCTGGATAGGCAGGCTCTCTTGGGATGCCGTTAAACAGCTGTCAGTATTCCAGTTCACGGAAGACTATCTGAAATGTCCATACGATATCTGTCCGTGTACTCACAGAAAGGGAACAGGAACGCTGGCTGCATTCTTTGGAAAAGCGGGAGACCTGTATCAGGGGCTCCCTGAATTCATAGCAGATTCCTTGCCGGACAAATGGGGTTCGTCACTCTTTGACCAGTGGATGACAGACAACAAAGTCAGCCTGATGGAATCGACTCCCCTTCTGAAGCTCTCATACATCGGCAAACGCGCAATGGGCGCACTGGAGTTCGTTCCAGACTATCCCCAGGAGAACGATAAGGAATCTTTGGACATATCTTCTCTTGCCAACCTGGCAGCAGAAGTCTATAAGAACAGATCCAAGGCTATGCTTTCAAAAACAGAGAGCATTACTATGAAGAAACTCATATATCTCGGGACATCAGCTGGAGGCAAACGTCCGAAAGCTATTGTTGCATACAATCCAAAGACATGCGAATTCCGCTCCGGGCAGGTGGAACTTCCGGAAGATTTCAAGCATTACATCATCAAGTTCAAGGAAGACCCCCAGACGCCGACCTCCGAGATAGAGATGATATGGCACGAGATGGCCAAAGAATCTGGTATATCTATGATGCCATGCTTTTTGAAGGAAGTGGATAGTATCAATCATTTCGTCACCGAACGATTCGACAGAAAAGGTTCTGAGAAAGTCTTTACCCAGACCCTGGCCGCCATAATGCCAGGAGCAGATGATTATTTGAAACTGGTATGGCTTTCAAACACCCTTGGACTGCCGCAGGAGGATCGTGACCAGATATTCATCCGAATGGTATTCAACTATGTTGCCGGTGTATCAGACGACCACAACAAGAACTTTTCTTTCATTATGGACAAAAACGGAAGGTGGAGACTATCTCCAGCTTATGACGTGATGTTCACGGCAAACATCTGGGAGGACCATTCGGCCTACATCCATTCCCTGGGGATTATGGGAAAAAAATCCGCCGTGACAATCGCCGACTTCGTGGAATTCGCGGAAGACTTTGTCGAAAACCCGAAGGAGAAAATAGAGACGGTCATAAATGCTGTCGCAAAGTTTGGACAGTGGTGTGACCACTACAATGTCGATGCAGGCACAAAGAAGCTTATCCAGAATGCCCTTGACTTCGTCAGGCCACGATAGACGAAAATAGGGAACACTTCGCTTTCCTCCGTTCGCCCGACAGTCCAGTCATCCGCGCCGAGATCAAATGAGCTGGCGAATGAGGGCATCGACTGTCGGAGTGTATTGAAATCCCGCTCTGAAGCTTGTGAGTAGTATCGGTGGCCATCATCCGTCTTCTTCTTTACAAAGGAGAAAAATTTCATTTCTTCCTCCTGCTTGCGCTGCAGTTCCTCTGATGGGATGCGGCAGAGGATCTCTTCTTCCCAGATGCTGTCAAGTTTTCCGTCAAGATAATCATCCGCCGAAGCGAACTGTTCGGTATTGGATGCTTTTCAGTATATTTCTATCTTTGCAAAAATAATAAAACAAATGGTTATTTGAAATGAACAAGTTTTTTCTTCCCGCATTTTTTGCAATGGTGGCAACGCTGTCTGCAAATGCTCAAAGTCTTGAAAAGATGCAGTGGTTCAACGACCCCGAGTCCTATACAACCAATAATCACATAATTGAATAATGGCAAAAGAAAACATATACCTTGCATCCAAGCCCCGTTATGAGATACTGGACGGGCTGCGCGGCGTAGCTGCACTGATGGTAATCATCTTCCATTGTTTTGAAACCTACATCCCGTTTTTCGGTACGCAGATTGTGAACCACGGCTATCTGGCTGTAGATTTCTTCTTCGTTCTGAGTGGTTTCGTGATAGGCTATGCATACGATGACCGCTGGGACAGAATGACAACGTGGGGCTTCTTCAAGAGGCGTCTGACCCGTC
>JBJFDE010000113.1:0-2428 GCA_051889855.1 Candidatus Cryptobacteroides sp.
GACAATTTCCAAGCTGAGATTATATGGAAAAGAATGACAGCCTCTGGTTTTAAGGGAAAGTACAATATTGGACATAGCCATGATACCTTATATTGGTATTCAATGTCACCGGATTGCGTGTATAATCCCATTGTTATTCCTTATAGCAAAGAGTATATCAATCAGCGTTTTAGCAAAAAAGATGAAAATGGCAGATATTTTAAGGATGAGAAGATAGGCACAGCCACCACTACTGAAACAATTGAACGATTGAAAAAAGAGGGGCGTATATATTACACGTCTAATGGTACAATGCGTATTAAGCATTATCTTGATGAGGTGGAGGGAATGGCGATGGATGATGTGTGGACCGATATCTATGCAGCGAATTCTCAAGCAGAAGAACGCGTTGATTACGCCACCCAAAAGCCGGAAGCCCTGCTTGAACGCATAATCAAAGCCTCCAGCGACAAGGGAATGCTCGTCGCCGATTTCTTCGGAGGCAGTGGAGTGGCAGCAGCCGTCGCAAGCAAGAACGGTCGCAGATTCATCCACTGCGATATAAACCTGAACAGCATTCAGACCGCCCGCGACAGGCTTGTCGCACAGAAAGCCGAATTCGAAATGCTTGAAATTAAAGATGGGGTTTCGTTGTATCGCAATCCCGTCCAGACGATGGACAAGCTCAAATCCCTGATCCCAGGTCTCAGGAATGAGGACTCTCTGGACAAATTCTGGGAGGGCTGCATCGTTGATACAAAATACGGAATGATGCCAGTGTATCTTCCCAACCTGATGGACGGAACGACACGCCTCCTCGACAAACCATTGATGAACCAAATAATCCGGGAAGCCCTGCCGGATTTGCCGGACAACATAAAACGTGTCATTGTATATTACACCGACATGATTGACAGGGCAGAAATCGAACAGTTCATCAAAGAACAGAACAACCGTACCACCATTGAAATCGAACTTCGCGACCTCAAACAAGTCTTGGACGAGGTTGTTGTCGAAGACGAAGCCCAGTGGCAATTAGATGAGACTCAGGATGGTCTGTGGCGAGGATGGAAAGTGACTGTCAACTCTTTCCATAGCGACAGGGTGCTGCGGAAGATTGAAGAGGTGAACTTCAAGGGCGAACAGCAGGCACAGCAGCAGCGTGCCAGAGGAAAGGCCAAAACGTTCCATCAGATTCAAATAAGCGATGAAGGTCTGGAAACAATAGAATGGCTGAGCCTCGACTGTCAGACTGCTGAAAAGGATGCGCCATGGCATAGTGATGTGGAAATAAAAATCAATCGCCTTGGTTATGTCATTCTAAACGGCACTAAAACAGGAGAGTTTTGGGACGGCACAATAAAAAGCGAACAGAAACCGCTCCGTCTCAAAATCCGCAACATCTGCGGAGATGAAAGCACCTTTGTAATCTGACAGTTCAAAGATGGACTGTTCAAACTGCCATTACTCAAATTTCCGGGTTAGGGAGATGAAGTCTTCGACGCTGAGTCGTTCGGGGCGAAGGTCGAAAACGGGGTCGGAGAGGAAGTCCGCGAGGGCTTCAGGTGACCAGCCTTCGCGTGAGGCCTTTGCCACGGCAAGCTGCCTCAGGGAATTGCGCAGAGTCTTGCGCCTCTGGTTGAAGCCGGTTTTCACCACGGTCTTGAAGAGGGCTTCATCGCAGTCCAGGTCCGTTCTGGAGTTCCGGACGAGACGGATTACGGCAGACTTGACTTTTGGAGGAGGATTGAATGCACCCTCCCCTACCGTAAACAAATATTCTATATCATACCAGGCCTGAAGCAGGACGGACAGGATGCCGTAAGTTTTGGTGCCTGGTTTTTCTGCTATCCTTTCTGCGACCTCCTTCTGGATCATGCACACGACCTGAGGAACCTGGTCCTTGAAATCCAGCACCTTGAAGAAGATCTGGGAGGAGATGTTATACGGGAAGTTTCCGATGATGCAGAACTGCCCGCTGAAGAATTTCTCAAGCTTCATTTTCAGGAAGTCGGCTTCAAGGAGCCTGCCCTGCACTTTCGGGAAATGGGTTAGGAGATAATTGACCGACTCAGTGTCTATTTCCACCATTCTCAGGTCAACGTCCTCTCTTTCAAGCAGATACTGGGTGAGCACCCCCATGCCCGGACCTATTTCCAAGGTCGGCATGGCCTTGCCCGGCTCCACGATAAGCGCCTCAGCGATTCTCTGTGCAATCGACAAATCGGTCAAAAAGTGCTGGCCCAAGGCCTTCTTTGCTCTAACTTCCATAAAAATCAATTTAACTGACGCAAAAATAGAACATTCTGTTCAGTTTCTGCTACAATTTAGATCAATTTTCGGAACTTTCTGTCCAATTTCTGATACACTTTTGACCAATTTCTGCTACATTTTAAAAATTAAAGTGTAATTTAGCAGGCAGTTAGTAGTGCATCGGTATGAAAATACC
>JBJFDE010000114.1:0-8888 GCA_051889855.1 Candidatus Cryptobacteroides sp.
ATAGAGATATCCGTCGCCTTCAATCTTTTTGCCATTTCCATCTTCCTTCTCAATGATTATGCTTCCGAAAGGTGTGGTCTGTGCATTCGGATAATTGACTTCAGCCCAAGCCTTGAAATACCTGATGCTTGCTTCATTCGGTCCTTGTTTGGCTGTTTTTGCACATCCGCTGACCGCAACAACGACAGCAATCAGGGCGATGTGATGAAAAAAATGCTTCATTATTTATGATAAAATCGGTTCAACAAAGTTGCAAAGATACAAAAAACTCAGTCATTGGATATGCTTTCAACCCAGATTTTGTAGAGCAAGGCGGAATTTGCAGGAATTGTGCCAAAAGGTTTGTTCCCAAATCCATGTTTGCCAGAAAACAGGATTTCGCACTCTTCACCGGCTTTTACACCGATAAGACCGTTTCTCAATCCTTCAATGAATCCGCTTTCATTCAGGTGAACGGTCAGAATGTTGTATTCTTCGTCTGTAAGTGACCATTTTGCATCCGATGCAGTCTCCTGATGGTTTGTACAGAACAGATTGTCCTTTGATATGCTGCCGGAGAAAACATATCCGGCATAGTAGAATGAAACAGTCCCGTCGGCTTTGAGTTCCTCACCCTCGCCTTGTTTTCTGGTGAGTCTGCTCGAACCGTTGCTGTATGTGACAGTTGTCTCCTGAGACGAGGATAATGCTGATTTGATATATTTGTCTATCGTGTCCTCCTGTTTGGAATATGTCTGTTCGAGTTTCTGCTTTACGCATGAACTCAAAGACAGCATTGAGAAAACGACAATTGCAAAAGTTATGATACTTCTGTGTTTCATTTCAATATGCTTATTGGTTAAGGAATGATTTCATAATCCCGAGAACGTAATCTTTTGCCTTCGAGATGTCCGATATGTCGTCAGGGAACACAATCTTTCCGCCCGAGGCATTCTCATGTCCTCCTCCATGGAAATAGGTTGTGGCGCATCTGTTGGCCGAAGTGCCTTTTTTTGACCTTATCGACACTCTCGCCTTGTCATCCTCTTCCTTGATAAGGATACTCATCCTTACGTTCGCAATGTCAAGAGGTATGTTCACGAACCCTTCGGTATCTCCCTCCACGATGTCATATTCCTGCATTGTCTTCTTGTCCAGCACAATACATGCGCCGCCTTCCGGAATTACCACCATGTTGTCCTTGAGTAATGTCCCCAGCAGCCGCATCCTGTTCTCCCTGTAGCTGTGCATCACCTTTTCTATTATTATGTCCCTGTCCACGCCGCATGCAATCAGCTCGGAAGCCATGACAAGAGTGGACGGCCAGGTGGAGTTGTTGAAATTGTTCGTGTCCGTCGTCATGCCGGTGTATATTGCCGATGCACAAGGCAGCCCGAGTCTGGAAGGCTCTCCGTCAATATATGGAGTCCTGACCAAAATGTAGTAGAGCAGTTCGGATGTCGAAGATATTTCTGTCTCTGAGAATACAAGGTCAAACATTGATTCGTCAGGATTCAGATGGTGGTCAATGAGAATTTTTGCCGCCTGGCTTTCCTCCAGTGCTTGCTGCAAGCCTTCTGTCCTATGGAAGGAATTGAAGTCCAGACAGAAGATCAGGTCACTTCCCATGATAGTCTGCTCAGCAAGATTGTCATGGGAAGAATATACCAATATGTCTGCATTCTCTTCCTCCTGCACCATGAATGCAAGGTTCCGTGGACATTCGCTCGGCAGGACGATTGTAATTTTGGCCTTTACACTCCTGCGAAGGAATCTATACAAACCAAGCGAACTGCCCATTGCATCTCCATCAGGTTTCATGTGTGTCACAATCGAAATACGCCCGGCATTTTCGACCATGTACATCAATGTCTGAATAGTATGTCCAGAAATATCCTTCATTATCGCATGTTGTTTTGTGGCGCAAAAATACAAAATTATATTGCATATCATAAATGAAATTTCTAACTTTGTCCGAAATTTGGAAAATAAATATACCATTATAATGAATTCAATACTAAAAAAGGTTTTAACCTACCTCGTCTTCCCCGTAATTATCGTGGGACTGACCTATGCTATTGTTAAAAGCGTAATGCAGCCAGTGGAGTTTAACAAAATGAAGGATTACCGTGTGAGCATCGGCGTCCAGAGGCTCAAGGATATCCGTGACCTTCAGGTTGCCTACAAGAACGTCAACGGAAAGTACACTTCCCAGATTGACTCCCTCATTGACTTCTACAAGGAAGGTAAGATGAAAATTGTCATGCAGGTCGGATCAAAGGATGACTCTGTTGCAGTTGAGAACACCAACAGGCTCAAGAAACGTAATCCGAGGATTAAACCTGAAGAAATGCTGGCTCTCTATAATAATGGTGAGAAGCTTGTTTTCCAAATTGAGAATGAAATTCCAGTGAAGGATACCCTGTTCCGCAGCCGTACGGATTTCCGCGTGGATTCACTCAAGTACATTCCTTTCTGTGGCGAACCTATTATCATGGATGCGACTGTGAAGATGGTGTCGGGTGTGAAGGTTCCTCTTTTCGAGGCTTCAATGCCTTTCAAATCTCTCCTCAAAGGTCTTGACAACCAGCTCAGGATCAACCTTGATGCAGAAAGAGAAGACCAGGGACGCTATCCCGGACTCCAGGTTGGTAGCATCACTGCTCCTAACAACAACGCAGGTAACTGGGAGTAACCGATTCCGACAGTCTGTTTCAGATGACAACAACGGATAATAATCATAGCAGAATATCCATTCAAGTCGGCTTGAGTGGATATTCTTTTATAAAGGAGACTGACGGTGTCAGTGAGTATTCCGGCTGGATGAGCGCGGAAAGGATTTTCACGGCTTCAGACCTCCAGAAACGTTATGATGCCGTTGAGATAGGCCTGTTCACACCCAAGTTCACCCTGGTTCCGGAGCATTTCCACACGCCGGCCCGTTCAAGGGATATACTTGCGGACATGGTGACTCTTCAGGACGATGACCAGGTGGAATATGTACAGGTTCCGCAGATGGGCTCCGTCCTTGTGTTTTCCAATTCGATAGGGGAGACTCTTTCGAAAGTTCTTTCCCAGACAGTCCTTAAAACAGACGGACATCAGGAGCGTTGCCTTCCTTATATATATTATATGCTGAGGTTCCTTCCGTCAGTCCGGGAATATAACAAGATAGTCGCTTCATACATGGACGGCTATCTGTATCTGGTAATAGCTCAGGGAAGGACCCTTCTTTTGTGCAACAGTTTCCAGGCACCGGACTTTACTACGGCCGAATATTTCATTTTCATGACTCTGAAGAAACTTCAGCTTAACCCTGAGATTTCATCCATTACTTTCAGGACTCCGCTGGAGTCCGAGCAGGAAATGTCCCTGTACAGGTATTTCCGGAATGTGGATGTGAATCTGAATTCAATATGAGACGAATATGAGAATAATAGGAGGAAAACTCAAAGGAAAGACAATATGTCCGCCTGCAGGATACAAGGCACGCCCTACAACGGATTTTGCCAAGGAAGGCCTTTTCAACATTCTTGACAATGAGTATGAGATTGAAGGTCTCCAGGTCCTTGACCTTTTCGGCGGCACAGGTTCGATTTCTTATGAGTTTGCTTCCAGAGGCGTGAGAATGGTATATTGTGTTGAGATGCTGCCTGCCAATGCGTCCTTCATCAAGTCCCAGGCCTCCAAGTTTTCGCTTGACAATCTGACGGTAGTACGCCATAATGTCTTTGATTTCCTGGAAATATGCAGGGAAAAATTCGACATTGTCTTTGCCGATCCTCCTTATGCGCTGGAAGGTCTGGACACCTTGCCCGACCGTGTATTGTCAAGAGGCATAGTACATCCCGGAGGATATTTCATCCTTGAACATCCTCAAGAGTATGAATTCCGTTCCCATCCGCTTTTTCTGAAAGAGAAAAAATACGGGAATGTACATTTTTCATTTTTTGAAATGCCTGATAACGAATAATCCCGACGAGTATGAAAACCAGACATTTGATTCTTATCCTGGCCGTTTTGGCTATCTGCATCCAGTCATCAGCACAGACTGCAAGCAGCCTCTTCCTTCGCAGCGACTCCCTTCAGGTAAAGGAAATTGTATCAGAACAGGCGAATATGTACAAACTTGTAGGTCATCATGGCCCGGCCGTCGAGAACAGCCACATGGCCCTGAGGATCTATTTCAACGACAGCGGTGCCATAGACCTGTATTCAAAGAGCGGCAGGGGAATGGAACTTCTGAAGTACAAATGGTATCCAACCTCGGCTCAGCAGGAAGAAACCGGTGCCGGTTGTGACGAATACATGGTCGGAAAAACCGTCGGATTCGGAGGCATTGCACTTTGGGACGGGGAAAAGGAAATCAAACTGAAGGCGACCAAAGGGCGTACCGCCCGTGTCGGGGACACTTCCAAGGGTTCTTATGCCGAGCTCATCGCTTACGGAGTTCCTTACAAGGATGATACAGTGGATATAAGCATAAGGGTGGATGTCTATGCCAAGAACAGGATTGCCCAGGTGACCGCAACTGAACTTTCAGGAAAGAAAGTGCAGTTCCTCACAGGTGTGAATTATCATGAAGGCGAGACGGTTGTAACGGGTGAATCTTATGCTTATGTATGGGGTGTGCATCCGGCAAATGTTTCTGAAGATCCGAAGCCTGTAGGTGCCGGAATCAGTTTCAACCCCAAGAAATTCGAAAGTGTGACAAAAACGGAAAATATGGTAAGGCTGATAAGCCTTCCTGCATCATCGGTCACAACAAAGTTGACCGGCGCTTCCACAAAGGAGGCGGAACTTAATACCGCAAAGCGGTTCGGAGCCTATATGTCAGGCAAATAGTGTGATAGTAGTGAGTGTACATAGGGTACACAGTGTAACAATTATTAGTGTATATCATGAACTTAAATTTAACCAACGTATTCAAACCGAAGTTCTTCGGATTGTTCAAGAAAGGCCGTTATGACAAGAAGACATTCATGTCGGACCTTATTGCAGGTATCATTGTCGGAATCATTGCCCTTCCACTTGCAATTGCCTTCGGTATTGCCAGTGGCGTAACCCCGCAGCAGGGTCTTATTACAGCAATTGTTGCCGGCTTCCTCATTTCTTTCTTCGGCGGCTCGAACTTCCTCATCGGAGGACCTACCGGCGCATTCATCGTGATTGTGGCGGGTATCGTTGCACAATATGGAATGCAGGGCCTCATCATAGCAACCATCATGGCAGGTGTATTCCTGGTCGTAATGGGACTGTGCAAGATGGGTGCGATATTCAAATTCATCCCATATCCTATCGTAGTCGGATTCACCAGCGGTATCGCACTTACGATTTTTTCAACACAGATGAAAGACTTTTTCGGCTATCCGCTTGACCTTCAGGTGCCTGCCGGCTTTATTCCCGAGTGGATATGTTATTTCCAGAACATAGGTTCGATCAACTGGATTGAGCTCGTGATGAGCCTGACCTGCCTTCTGATTATCATTTTCTGGAGCAAGGTCACTAAGAAGATTCCAG
The DNA here is from genome assembly GCA_051889855.1 of Candidatus Cryptobacteroides sp. Classification (GTDB taxonomy): domain Bacteria; phylum Bacteroidota; class Bacteroidia; order Bacteroidales; family UBA932; genus Cryptobacteroides. The sequence goes on from JBJFDE010000114.1 coordinate 5,500, forward strand.
GCTCTCTGATTGCACTTGTAGTGGGCACCGTAGCCTCGGTTCTTCTCAGCAAATTCGCCGGAATCGAGTTTGCAACCATCGGCTCCAAATTCCCGGAACTCGCTCAGGGCCTTCCTATGCCGAAACCTGTGGCTCCTGAATTTGATTATGAAACAATCAAGGGACTTGTTTCTCCAGCCTTCACCATCGCCATCCTCTGTGCCATCGAGTCACTCATGGCCGCAATGGTCGCTGACGGAGCCACCGGAAAACATCATAATTCAAATACCGAACTCATCGGACAGGGCATTGCCAACATCGTCACTCCTTTGTTCGGTGGAATTCCTGCAACCGGTGCCCTCGCAAGGACAATGGCCAGCATCAACAACGGCGGAAAGACTCCGGTCACAGGTATCATCCACGCCATCGTCCTCCTTTTGATTTACCTTTTCCTCATGCCTTATGCGGTTTATATTCCGCTTGGATGCCTTGCAGCCATCCTTGTAATGGTCGCTTACAACATGAGTGAATGGAGAACTTTCAAATATCTTCTCAGGGGTGACCGTTCGGACGTAGCCGTGCTCCTGATCACATTCTTCCTAACCGTCATCGTTGACCTTACAGTGGCAATCGAGGTGGGAGTCGTGCTTGCAATCGTGCTCTTCGTCCGTCGAGTTATGCAGACTTCATCTATTGAAGTTCTTGAAAACCATCAGCTTGCAGCAACTGAAAACGATGAGGTCATTTCACCGGAGGATACCGAATATCTGGATATTCCTGAGGGAGTCGAAGTCTATGAAATCAACGGTCCTTTCTTCTTCGGACTTGCCAGCCGTTTTGAAGAACTTGAAAACATGAAGCAGAGCGGCACCAAGGTGCGTATCATCAGGATGCGAAAGGTACCTTTCATTGATTCGACCGGTATCAACAACTTGCGCAACCTCTGCGAGCGTACACGCAAGAGGGGAGTGACCGTAATCCTTTCAGGAGTCACTGAGAAAGTTCATGCCTCTCTGGTCAAATTCGGAGTAGATAAGGAAATCGGTGCGGATAATATCTTCCCTCACATTGTACCGGCTCTTGCAAAGGCTACTGAACTTGTTTCGAAATAAAATGTCCGGTCCAGCCGGAAATGGTCCTGCCGGAGCGGCTACATGAGGTAGTCATCAACGCTCCGGCCATTGGCAAGGGCTTCGCGGATGGCGGTGGACGAAATATCAATCATAGGAGCATCCATCATTCCCAAACGGCATGACGGATGCTCTTTTTTCAGCTCATCGATGATACCTTCCAGGTCAAAACCTTTGCGAGGATATACAAGTACTCCGTATTCACAGAGCAGCCTTTCATAATCTTTCCACCTATGTATGTCCGCAATCTGGTCAGAGCCCATGATGAGGGTGAAATCGTTCTGAGGCTCTCTCTTTCTCAGAGCATCCATTGTCCTGACAGTGAAATGTGGAGCCGGCATTTTCAGTTCGATGTCATCGACAATCACCTTGCCTTCCAGACCTCTTCTGAGTACTGCCCGGCGCGCTGCTTCCAAACGCTGCGGAGCTGACTCTGCACTGATGCCCTCCTTCAAAGGATTCTTCGGAGAAACGACAAGGTACACCAGGTCGAAGCCCTCAACCTCGACCAGATGCCTGATAATGGCATAATGCCCTATATGGAGGGGATTGAACGAACCTCCGTAAACGGCAATTTTCATACTATCAAAAATTTACATGTTCGGTTTCATAACAGACAGTTATTTGGAAAGGAACTCTCCGACAATTTTTTCCGCTTCGGCAAGAGCAACTTCAAGAGAATCATTTACAAGCACATAGTCAAATTTGCCGTTTGCAAACTCCATCTCGGACTCAGCCTTTGCAAGCCTTTTTTCGATGGCCTCCATGGAATCTGTTCCACGACCGATAAGTCTCTGACGCAGAACCTCCGTCGATGGAGCCTGAATGAGAACGGACAAAGCCTTGTCGCCGAAAATCCTTTTTACATTCACTCCGCCCTTTACATCGATGTCGAATACGATGGTGTGGCCTTTTGCCCAGATTCTTTCAACTTCTGACTTGAGTGTGCCGTAAAATGAGCCGGAATATACTTCCTCATATTCGACGAACTTGTCTTCGCTTATCATCTTCCTGAACTGGTCAGCACTGAAGAAATAGTACTCTACACCATCTTTTTCACTGCCGCGTGGAGCGCGCGAAGTGGCTGAGATTGAGAATTCAAGTTCAGGGTACAGTTTGAGTATATGATTGACAATCGTGCTTTTCCCTGCGCCTGACGGAGCTGAGAAGATTATTACTTTTTCTGCCATTTTTAACCTTGTGGAATAAATATTTCAATATTCCGCAAAATTAGTTATTTTTGCAGAGTTTTTGAAAAATGGAAACGAATTTTCATCAAATTATAGATTTTATGGTATCTTACAAAGAACTTGGTCTTGTGAACACCAGAGAGATGTTCGCTAAGGCTATCGACGGCGGTTACGCCATTCCGGCATTCAATTTCAACAACATGGAGCAGATGCAGGCTATCATCCAGGCTGCAGCTGAGACAAAATCTCCTGTTATCCTCCAGGTTTCAAAGGGTGCTCGCAACTATGCAAACGGTACACTCCTCCGCTACATGGCTCAGGGAGCTGTTGAGTATGCAAAAGAGCTTGGCTGGGCACATCCTCAGATTGTTCTTCACCTCGACCATGGTGACACTTTCGAGACTTGCAAGGCTTGTATCGACAACGGTTTCTCTTCAGTAATGATCGACGGTTCACACCTTCCATACGATGAGAACGTAGCTCTTACAAAACAGGTTGTTGACTATGCACACCAGTTCGACGTAACAGTTGAGGGTGAGCTCGGAGTCCTCGCAGGTGTTGAGGATGAGGTTTCTTCAGATCACCACACTTACACCCGCCCAGAGGAAGTAGTTGACTTCGTAACCAAGACCGGATGTGACTCTCTCGCTATCTCAATCGGAACTTCACACGGTGCTTACAAGTTCACTCCTGAGCAGTGCACAATTGATCCTGAGACAGGCCGCCTTGTACCTCCTATGCTCGCATTCGACGTACTTGAGGGTGTTGAGAAAGAGCTCCCTGGATTCCCTATCGTTCTCCACGGTTCTTCATCAGTTCCTCAGGATGAGGTTGACACAATCAACAAATTCGGTGGTGCCCTCAAATCAGCTATCGGTATTCCAGAGCCTTGGCTCCGCAAAGCAGCCAAATCAGCAGTTTGCAAGATCAACATCGACTCTGACTCACGTCTTGCAATGACAGCTGCTATCCGTCAGGTATTCGCTGAGAAACCAGCTGAGTTCGACCCACGCAAATACCTCGGACCTGCTCGTGACAACATGAAGAAGCTCTACAAGCACAAAATCATCAACGTTCTCGGTTCAGACGG
>JBJFDE010000115.1:0-30789 GCA_051889855.1 Candidatus Cryptobacteroides sp.
AAGCAATAATAAACTTCTAGAGAGTAATAATAGGCCACGAGAGCAAGATCCAATGTGAATTCTTGCTCTCGTGGCATCTGTTTTCAGTTTTATCCAATCATTCGACTAAACGACGTTTTACTGCCATACTGTCATCTCGACTAAGCGAAGTGCATGGAGAGATCTGTCAGACAAGTAGAAAATCACCGTCCATGGTAGAAATGTGTAAGTTCTTGATAATCAATGCATGTTGCGTAAAATTTGTGGACGGTTCGGGCAAATTGTCCGAACCGTGAGCACTTGGACCGACTACGCGGCTGTGTGGGCGGGGTAAGTGAGGACGGTGATTTTCGGGTTGTGGAAATGAAAAATCCCCCTCAGGTCGGGGGACTGGAGGGGAGATTTCTCCGTGCGGCCTATGGCCTTAGTCGAAATGACTGTGTGTGCGGTTAGGCTTTGGCCTTTGTCGAGATGACTAAGGCAGCCTCTTATCTATTATCTATATTGTACTTTCGTATTATCTAGTTTACAGTATCGTAATGTAGAACCACTTATTGATGCTTTCAATGTAACTTTTCCTAAATTATCCAAAGTTATATCGAAAGTCTTTGTGCCTCCTGAGCTTGTGAATGTTTGATTTACAGAATTGCAGGTAAATGATCCAGACGTGCCACTACTTGGAGATATATTGATAATGACAGCAACATTTGTTACTTTAGGAAAATAGAATGATGGGCTAGTTAATTGATTATTATTGTAAAAACTATATGTGCTATTTGTATTGTTACTTGCATCACAATTCCAACCTGAATTCTCATAGTCAGCTTTTTTTGTGAATTGTAGTGGCAATCCGGTGACATGGCAAGTGAGAGGGGCAGAGGTAGCTGTTACTCCGTCGAAGGTATATTTGACTTCTACATTGTGGTATGCCCATGTCTGGTTGGCGTGGTCGCCGGCATTTACTGAATTTCCATCAATGAAGTAGGCATATCCTCCAATCAGTGATGAGTAATTGGCATTTTGCAGGATGTTGTTTGAAATATTGACCCCGTTATTGCCTACTCCGTATATTGTTGAGCCATCTTCATTATTTGCGGCATCAGCACCTGAGTTGGTATAAGTATCATAGTTTGTGTGTGCTGATGGAGTATTGACGGTAAATGAAGGTGCATCTACTGTCAATGTCAGTTCACCAAGGTTGACTTCTGAACCATTTTGAGTCGCTGTTCCTTTTATGACATAATCTCCTTTCGGAAGATATGGCCAGGAGCCGGCGCCGGTGAGGGTGGAGCCGTCTGAGGTCCAGTCTGCGGTGGTGCCGGTCAGGGTGGCGGTGCGGAGGACTGTGCCGTCTGTTTTGCAGAGTGAGAGGCTGGATGCTGTTACTCCGAATTTGTCAAGTACGCTGAAGGTGGCAGTGAAGTCAGTTCCGTCCAGCTCGCTGCTTGTGTAGGTGTGGACAGCATTGTTCTTCATGTTAAGGGCGGATGTTGACATGGTCATGCTCACTTCGTTGCTGTACAGGGCGCCAATCTGTGCACGGACCTTGTATGTCGCGCCAGGGGTGAGACCGGTGAATTTCACTGAACCTCCATCAATAACTCCTTCAACAGAGTCTGTCCAATTATTGGATGACGCATAATATTCCATCTTCGCAAGATTGGCTTCGGAAATATTCGCAGTCGTTGCAAGATGAACATAGGCTGTATTGCCCCATGCGTCAGCAACCGGAATCTCGCTCATGGTAATGGCCGGAGCGTTGGTGGTGGTCAGTGAACAGGTTACGTATGTGGCAGTGGCAGCTGAGAGCTGGCTTAGTGTCCATGACAAAGTCTTTTCTTCGTTTGTTGAGCTTTTGCCTGCAACTTCTATTGTCAGATTCTCTCCAGCAGGGACGAAAACATAGTTGCCCAAGGTGGTGCTTGTGCTTCCGCTGGTGGAAGAGATGGTCACGCAGTCTCCTACGGAAGGAGTGAAATGCTGTGTGAAATCATCAGCAAGGACTACTGCTAGAAGGGAATTGCAGAGGCTAAGACCAATGGCCGGAACTGCTTCTGTCACGGCTGATATCGTGCCGGTGCAAGTGCCTGTGTAGTATGGAGTGCCAAAGGTATTAGAACCATAGTTCACCTCAATGGTATAGGCTCCGACCGGCATTTTGAGTGCTGTGCTCCAAAGACCGTTCTGGTCCCACTTGACCACGTTATCTGATCCCGTGACCTTGAAATGTAAAGTTGAAGCGTCTGGAACTGACAGAGTCGGAAGGGCGGGAGCAGCCTTGGTGGCTCCGAACTCTTCGACCAGAATGTCTGCATCCAGAACAGGAACACCCAGATAACCTGTTGACATATCCCCATCCTTCATTGTCTCAACGCAGGAAGTCATGCCAAGGGCAAGTCCGAAAATTAAGATATGTTTAATATCAAATTTCATACTATCAAAAATTTTTACATCTATAAAAATTTTATGAGAGTATGATAGCCGTTCGCTATCGCTCACTCTCACGATGAAAATCATTTGATATCGCCCTTGGGCGAAAATATATCAAAGATTTTCATGTTCGGTTTCATAATTATTTATTCCTTTACAAATGAACCTCCGTTGCTCGGATCCACTGTAAGAGTTTCATAAAAGTCTGTACAGGTCTCATCCACAATGATTTGTGGCTTGCCGATGGAACCGTTGGTATCTTCCTGCGGAAGGTTCATCTTGAATGTGAGATGTATATGTGTTGCCGCTGCCAGCACACGTGTGCCGGTGATGCTGACAGGCTGGCCGTCTTTCTTGTAAGTACCGCTGAAAACATAGGTAAGCTCATAGTCTGCAGGGAAATACGCTGTTTTTGACGTCGTGTTTGCATCAAAGGTTAGTTTTCTTTCCTGGTCGGTATAAGCTTGAATGGAATAGCCGGTGAAATTCTCCGTAATGCTGCTGTCGAATACAATTGATACAGCCGAATTGACCATCTGACAGTTGACGGTCGCGGAGCTGTTCTTGGATGCCGACACGACAATTCCTTTGGTCTGCCCTGCAAATCGTTTCTGTCCCCATTCGTCCGGAAGTGAGACTGATTCTTCTTCGCTCACATTCTCTGCTGAAATAGTGTAGGTATCTGCTGGGACTGCAAGCATTGAGGGCATGTCAGAATAAACAAATGTCCTTGTATATGAAGGAGATGTCACGGTAACTTTGAAGTTGTCCGTTGACACTGTCTCTTCAGCCTTGGTCTGCATTTGTACAAGCGGCTTGTTGTTGACCTTCAGAGAGAGGGTTCCCATCTGCATGTCTTCAATTACCACTCTTTGGCATGACAGTACAGCAAGTGATGTCAATATTGTCAGAATAGTCTTTTTCATCTTAGATTCCAATTTGTATGTTTTCAACTACAGCATCGTCCATTCTTGTGTCGATGGTGATGGACGGTGCGTTGATATTTCCGCTGTCCGGGGTTTCAATGCCGTCAGGGTTGATTATAATGGTCTGGCCGTCTCCTTTCATGGAGTCATCTACGTCCACACCAGGACCGATGATACCGTTGTGGTTGCTTTTTATTGTAATTATCGCACATTTGGCAGGGGAGAGGACGACACTTGAACTGTATTCCAGTGTGCGGCCAGCAATTTCTCCATATATGGTATATGATATGGTCGTGCCGGATTTTTCAACATTGAAATATGCTGAAGATGAGAGGGTTTGCTCAAGTGTCATCGTGACGGTCCTGTCTGCCTGGGAAAGTTTTATGGATGGATTGGCGAAATCCGTCGTGAAACTTTCGTCAAAAACAACCTGAACTTTTCCGTTAACCATTGCGCAGTTCACGGTAACTGGTACAGGTTCCTGCGAACTGATGCTGATTCCTGTCGTTTCGCCCAAGTAGCGCGCCTGGCCGAGGCCTGTTGCTGCCTGTGCGGCAGTGCAATTGTCCGATGATATCGAATAGGTGCCGTAGGGGATTGTAACGCCTCCTGCCATCTGTGAGCAGATGTAGGATTTGGAATATGATTCGGAAAGGAAGGTTGTTCCGGTGATATATACATTGAAATTGCTGCAGTCCATCGATCCTTTTGTAAGCACGACTTCCTGTTCGGATGACAAACTGAGGGTAATCAGACCTGATTTTTCAGATCTGATTACTTCCTTGTTGCATCCGGCAGCCAGAATCAGTGCCGCGCCTATGTATAGGAATGATTTGCGCATGGTTTATTATTATTCTGCTGATCCTGTAGTTGTTGATATTGGATCAATTGTCTCGCTTACAGACTCTGATGTCATTGCATCATCAATAGTGACAGTAAGGCTGATTGTTCCGTTCGTATTAGTTGTAGAGAATGTTACTTGGCTCCATTTACCTGCAGTAAGTGTAATATCCTTTGAATAAGTTTTCGATTCACTTTCACCTTTCAATGTAGCTGTGAGAGTCCATTTTGCTGTGCCTCCCTCGAAATAGGCTGCTGTTAAGTTTCCATCACTATGTGCAGAACCTGGCGTTCCCATTGAAACAGTTCTTGCGGTCTCGCCGAAAGTCTGGCTGACAGAAACACTTGGATTTGTGAATGCAGTGTTGAAACTATCATCTGTAATGAATGTTACTTTAGCATTGGCAGCTGTACATTTTACAGAGCATGTCGCTGTTTTACCTGCTACGACTACAACACTTGAAGAACCCGCGAGTCTGAGTTTTCCATTTGCATTGTTATTTGATGAGTTATCGTATGCTTCTGTTGTTGTAAGGTTTTCAACCACAACATTATATGTACCAGCAGGCACTTTCCAGTCATCTGTCTGTATTGTATTGTATTTCTTTGACCATTTTTGAGTCTCTCCCTGCATGAGAGTCACAGTGTAGTTAGCAAGTTGTTCCGCTGTTGGAGTGCTCTCCGCCTTAGTAACAACCATCTCCGCATCAGCCGAGATTCCAAGGTTAATGTATCCGAAACCCTCAGATGGAGTAGCTGTTTCGAGTACGCTTTTGTTGCAAGCTGTCATTGCTGCAAGGGCAGCTGCGAAAATCATAATCTTTTTCATGGTTTGAATCTTATTTTAAATTGTTAATTGTCAATTATTTATATGGATTGAATTCTTCATTTTTCTCTTCTGCAGAATTCATGTCCGTATCGAGGGTAATGGTAGGAGCCGCTGAAATCTGTCCGTTATCAAGGTTTACACTTACAATAATCTTGAGGTGGTTCTTGGCTGCGAGCTCCTTGCTTCCGGTCAGGTTTACATCCTTGTTGACGGATGTGATTTTTCCTGTGATAGCCCATGAGACAGTCGAAGGGTTGAACCAAACTTCTGTACCGGATGTTGTCACGGATACATTCCTGCCGGAAGTAGTTCCTCCTGTAAGACTTACTTTCAGGTCAGAAATGTGGTCAGTGGCAGATTTGTCAAACTCCACAGTAACAAGAGCATTGGCTACATAGCAAGTAAACGCAGCCGTAGGGGTGAGATTAGTCTCAGAGATGGTCACTTCAGTAGAGCCATACAGCCTTTTGCATCCATTTCCGTTTTCTGCTTCAGTGTCGGTGCAGTTCTCTGCAGATACGGTGTATGTACCCAGAGGCAGGGTAAGTGGTTGAAAGGCGCTGTAAAGGCAACTTTTAGGTAGCCCTTCAGCATTGCCGGCAACTGTGACAGTATAGTTATTCAAGTCTTCAGCTGCTGCAGCCTTGGTAACAGCATCAACCTTGACCTCAGCATCCATGGCAACGCTGAGTGAACCATACTGCACAGGCTTGCTCATCTCAATGCGCTGACAAGAGGCTGCAAGAACCGTCAGGGCTGTCATAATAAATACTTTTTTCATGTTAAAAATCTTAAACGTTATTATTCTTATTTATATTCAAAATGGAATTCATCCACATAAAGCACCGAGCCAAGGGCTCCGGTGAAGAAATTACCCCTGAGTGACGAACAGGCCACAACAATCACATAGGCAGGTGTCCTGTTATCCTTATAGTTCATCACACATTCGAACTCCTTATATTTACCTCCGGTATTTTCAGAACTCTCGATGGTGCCGAAGGCAATGACACGCGGGTCATTCTGAAGATCGGGCACACCCGGTTTGCTGCTCACCACAGGGAAAGGTCCCTTCTCGGCCTCGTTTTCAGCTTCCGCTACAAGAACGGCAAGAATCTGCATATTGTCCATCGTACCTTTCAGATCTTTGTATGGATTTGGCTTGCCGCTGATCTTATCCTGAGTGATGTCGATAATCTTCGGCGCGTAATCAACCCAACCTTTCAGGGAATAAGGCCTTGAAGTGAAAGGTGCTCCCCATTCGAGGTAGGCCGACATGGTGGAGAATGAAAACTCCAGGAAACGGCCTGAGAAAATATTGCCGGCCGCGAATACTCCGAGAGCCTTCACGCTTTCTAGCCTTACGGCTGTGCCTTTTACAACATGCTCATATTCAGGATGTGACGGATTCACAGTGCTTACGAAGTTGGTACCCGGATTGGCTGTTCCCCAGACATCGTTCCCACCGGTCGCATAAGGATACCAGCAATCGTGCGGATCGGCCTGGTGCCATTGTTCAAAGTCCATGTTCTCCAGCTGTTCTGCTTTTCCGGTGCGGAAGGTCATTTCTTCGCTTGCATCAGTGCCGTTCGAAACTCGCACGACATATTCCGTGTCTTCAGAAAGGCCAGTAAGGGTTCCGGACAAGGTTGTGCCTTCAAGTGTAGTTGAGCTGAACTCCTGCCATGCTGAAGCCGAGCTTTCCTTATACTGGAATACAGGATTGCCTTTGCCATTGGTTACTCCCTGAAGCTCTGCAGAGTATGTCCATGCATTCACGCTCTTCATTCCCACCGCGATAGGCTCTGCAAGGAAGATGACATTCCATTCAATGTCCTCACCTTTATAATATACCGTGAACCGGCGGCTTACCGAGCAGTCCAGGACCATAGGGAAGGAACATTCCTCCATTACCATTTGGCTCTGGCCGTTGTTGAATACATAACCATAGGTGTGAGTGACCACGGAACCTTCACGCTCAAGTTTCATCTCATTGATTTTAACTTCGCTAAGTGACTGAGTCTCAACAATTTTTACATAAGCGAGACGGTTTTCCACGTCAATGATTGCATCACCCACCTGGTTGTCGCATCTGATGTATCGTTCAATAGGCTGTACAGCTGCGATTGTCCACTGTTCATCCTGATATACCTTCATCTTGAATTTGTATGGCTCACTCAAGTCAATGACCTTCGGGAAGTCCTCCACGAAGGAACAGCCTTCGGCAAGCTTGAATTCGATGAAACGCACGGACGAAATTTCCACGGTCTCTGAGAGAAGGATACTGATTTTATGCTCTTCATAGTTTATATCGACCTCCTTTGCTCCATCAACGGAGAGGGTCATGATCTCCACGTCCACATCAGGATAGGAGAGGTCGTTCTCGATGCATGAAATCATGCATGAGAGAAGCAGTATGAAAAATATGTAGAATATTCTTTTCATTACAGCTGCTGGTTGTTTTTCTTGGCTTTCTTGCTATGCGGGCCGGTATAGAAATAAATGCAGGCACCGAGCTCGATTGAAAGCGGGTTGATGCGGAAATTTGCTCCGCTGGTCTTCTTCGTACTGTGTTCCACCTGATTCCTGTATTGGTCTGTCCTGGTATATTCGAGACCAAGCATGCCTATCGCAACTTCTACGGCAATGTTGTCAGTAGCAAAGATACAAATTCCAGGAATGAAGTTAAGGCTTGCAGAACGTGTCTCCGCATAGGTCCCATATTTGTTGCCGTCAACTTCCTTCCATGTCTTGCTCTGTCCATATCCGCCATTGGCTCTTGCCTCCACGAAAACTCCGAAACGTTTGCTCTGTGCCAGAGGCATGTAATACCTGAGGGTCAGGGCGCCGTTGAACTTGTGGTTGAAAACATTGTAATTCTGGATGCCGAAGCCGATGTCGTCGCTGACTGACAGTTGTGCGTTTCCTATTCCCAAATATGAACGGTTGTAGCCGAAACGGATGCCGAGGGACAGGTTGTCTGCGATGAAATATGCTACCTGCGGAGCAACTCCGAAAGTGTACATGCTGCCCTGGAGTCCTCCTAGAAGGCCGAAAAGCATTGAATATCCGTCGTCATCGGTGCTGTTGCCCAAATCGACGGTATTATAAGAAAAGTTTATTCCTGCCGATATAGTACCTTTGGGAACGAACACTCCGACCAGAGATTGTCCAAGTCCTCTGTCAAACGGCTCCACGGCCCCGGATTTTTTATCCTTGGCCGCGAAGCTGCTTGTACAAGACAGTAGCAGGATTGATATGATCAATATTCTTTTCATTCAATCAGAATGCGTCAACTTTACTGAAAACCTTATTGAATTCTTCCGTAGAAAGATCGTCAGGATCATATACAAGTTCGAATTCGTCTATCATCAGTACTGAACCAACTCCTCCGGTGAAGTAGTCTCCGAATCGGCTGGAGGCTGCAGCAATCACGATGTATGTTGGAATCCTGTTGCTGCGGTAAACAAGAGGCAGGGTGAATCTTACATATCCGCTGTCCGTTTCGGAAGTGTTGAGCTGGCCGAGGGCGATGATACCGGGGTCGTTGTCGTAATCTACGAATTCCTTGTTGCTGGTATTTACCCTGAACGGGCCTGTCCAGTCGGTGAGGAAGATGAGTATCTGGCTCTGGTCAGTCTGTCCCTTCTTGTCGGTATATGGATCCTTCGCCTTGTCGATGGTCTTAGGCTGGTACTTGTAGTAGCCTCTCAGGGCAAGCGGACGGGATGTGAACGGTACTCCCCAGTCCAGTTTTGCGCCGAGTCCCTGAAGACCTACGAATTTACCGGTGAAGATATTACCTGCAGCAAGCATACCGAATGCCGTTACACTTTCCAGACGTGCTGCCTTTCCACGGACTGCATCATCCGTAGGCTTGGTTGTAGTCGCTGCGCCTGTAGAGTTGGCTGAATCCCAGATTGCAAATCCTTCAGCATTAGGCATCTTGTCTTCTGCTGACCAATTGTCGAAACTGAGGTTGTGGAGTGTCTCGGCTGCCGATGTCGTGAACTGTACAATTTTGTCTGTATCATTGTCCTTGTCTGAAATTGCCCTGAACTCATAAGTTGTCTGAGGCTTCAGGCCTTTTACAATGGCTGTGTATCTGAGAGTCGTGATGTTGATGTTCATCATTGACGGGCTGAGACTGGTCCACTGCTGGCTTCCTGATTCTCTGTACTGGAATGTCATACCTGCAGGTGCCGGAGTCTTGAAGAAGCGGCCTTCGAGCTGTGCGAATGCTGCCCAGCCTGTATTAGCCCTCACTGCTTCTGCATCCACGTCCGAGATGATGTCAAGTGCTATGTCGAAGACTTTGCCGTGAGATTTTGCATCGATGGCCCTCATGCTCAAGTTGTACTGGCCGACTGCAAGTTTTGCAATGAAATTGGTCAGGTTCAATTTGATGCCTTCGGCTCCCTGAGCAATGGCTTTGGTGCCAATAATCTGGGTAGCACTGATTCCGAGTGAAGCAAGGGCAGTTTCATCTTCGCTGCTTATGCCGACGAACTCAACGTTTTCAGGCAGGCCGATTGATTTCAATGCCTCGTCGTTATGATACATCTGGAAGCTGACAAGTCCTTCAGGAGTGGAGACTGACAACTCTTTTTCAGCTGTATTGCCCACAGGTACGGTCACAGCCTCACCTGAAGTTATGTCCAGTTCTCCGGTTGAGGAGAAGTCAGGAAGCTGCCTGTTGTCAAAGTCAAGGACAACTTCATGTGAACTGTCTGACATGTTGTCATCGAGGCTGACCTTGATTGAGAATGCTCCGTCGGCCTCAGATTCTTCTCCGATGGAGAATATCAGATGGTAGTGTGATTTCGCTTTTACATCTTCAAATGTCTGGCTTGAACGATATTCTCCTCCGTCCTTGTTGCAGAGATACAGTTCCCATGTAAGGGTTCCTGTCACGGCAAAATATGCTTTTGCATCGAAGCCAGCCTCATTAGGGTTGCCGGCCTCAGGGGCATTGCTGAGAGTGAGCTTTTCGCCTACGCCGTTTGTCACTGAAACTGAATACTTTGTGAATGATGCCGCAAACTCTGCCGGAAACTCCACGGAGAAAATTGTGTTGGCAAGTGAACATTTTATGCTTGCAGTGCTGGTATAGTCCGGAAGTATCCTGATTTGAGTATTACCTTCATAATATGGCGCATTGAAGGCAGCATTCACTTTGCTTCCGCTCATTGCATACACATTGTATGTGCCTACATAGAGTCTGATAGGGTTGGCAGTGGTGACTGTCCTGTGGTCGTTGGCGTGTGCTACCAACTGTCCGGCGGTGTTCTTCACGTCAATTGCATAGACAGGCTCATCTGTACCTGCTTTCACAATGACGTCTGCCGAAAGGTCACTTTCCATATTCAGCTCAAGGAAGCCGAATCCGCTTTCAGAGAAAACCTCCCTGTTGCAGGCTGAAAGTGAGAGCAGAGCCAGACCCGTCACCACGTATGATATATATCTTTTCATGGTTTGATCTTCTTATTGCTTATTCAGATACGAATGTTACTGTCTGATTGAGGGTCTGTCCCTTTTCGTCGGTCACTATGAGGGTGAAGTTATGTCTGTCTCCTGGGGCAGAACCATACAAATCAATGAGTTTGACCAGATCTGTCAGGAAGAAATTGATGTTGGTCTGTCCCTTGAGGCCATTTCCGGTAGGAAGTGCCGGAGCAGCATCTCCAAGGAATGCGATGAGCCCCTCATCATTGATAAGGTCCATTGTGCTGGTCCCATCCTGAGTGAGGCTGGAGATGGTTTCAGAAAGGCAAGGGGAATCTACCTGGACTTTGAATGAAGCGACCTTTTCCGGAGCTGTCACCACGAGGTCAGCATTGAGACTTGCATTGATGTTCATAGGGGCAAATGAAGGGTTTGCATCCCATGTCATGGTCGGCTCTGTCGATGGGGTCGGGTCTGTGCCGGGATTCTCCGGATCTGGATTCTCCGGGTCTGGGTTTTCCGGGTCAGGGTTTTCAGGGGTCGGGTCGCCGCCCACAGGTATTTCATCGAATCCCGGGACGATGACTGGAGTGTTTACAGGATTTACACTGTGGTCGATGGAGATAGTGATACCCTGAACCGATCCTGTGACCTGTGCATCAACGTTGAGGATATGGTGGTCTGCCGCTGCTGTGTTGGCGATTACGGATGTGGACTGTGCCGTCGTTCCGTCAATTGCCCTGTGTCCGCTGATCTGAGCTGTAAGGGTTCCTACAGTGAAATATCCAGCCTTCTTTACAGTATATACTTTCACTCCTTCAAGCGTTGCAGGAGCAAAGTCAGTTTTGGTCGAATTCTTTTCCCAGGTGAGGAGACCTTTTCCGTTGTTTACAGTGATTGTGAAGTCGCTCAGCTCATTGTAGAAATTCTCTGAAAGAACGAGGCTGAGTTTCATGTTGCTTACCTTGCAGGTGACAGCAGCAGGGGTCACTTCGCCAGTCTTGATGGTGATGTTCTTGCTTCCGTCGTAGATAGGCTGCTCGAAGGCTGCATCACTCTTGTCAGGTGATGATGCCGTGAGGATATAATCTCCTGAGCTGAGTTCGATGACCTTGCCCCTGATTGTGCTGAATGGCGCGTAGGTTTTCTCCCAACCGTCATAAGGACGCAAAAGCTTGACTGTGAGATTGTTGATTATTTCCTCGTCATTGGTTGCCTTAGTAGTGGATTCGTTCAGGTCTGAAAGGCATGAGAGATCCAATTCGAGGGCTCCTGTTTCTTCTGAGCTGAAAACTTCCCTGTTGCAGCCTGCAAAAACCAATGCGGCAGCTGCTATGCTGATTAATGTCTTTTTCATGTCAGGTATCTTATTCGTAAATTAGTTCTACTTCATCAATTTTGAGCATTGAGCCGGCGTGTGCCTCGACTGTCTCTTCTCCGAGGTCGAATTTCACGCCTATGCTTACTTCGCCCTCGCCATAGCAGCTTCTGAACATAATGTAGATTGATGCTGCTTTCTTGTTACGGACTGTATAGTTGTAATCCAATGTGTGCTTTGTCCATGAGTCAGATGCAGGTCCGGCATTTTCATTCGCAGTTGCAATGACCTGACCTTCCGCATCTTTTATCCATGATTCAACCATGAATTTCTCTGAATTCTTAGGAGCATATTTGAACATGAAGGAAAGTTTTGAAGGACGGCTTGCAAATGAGTGTCCCTCGCTTGCGTGGTTGCCGCTATCATCTGCGGTACCAATCCAAAGTTCACCTTCGTGTTCTTCGTGGGTTCCTGGACCGAGGGTTCCGCTTGTGTTTGAACTTCCGATATCCGCTGTGAATATCAGAGCAGCCTTGCTGCCTTTGAAACTGTCTTTCACATATCCGGATGTTGGGAAGCATTTGCACCAGGTTGGTGTAAGTCCTGTGATGCTGCTTGGCATTGATTTCTTGCTGTTGCAAGCCCACCATGTGTCCGTTTCCCCGGATTTGTACGGGAGATACCACAACTGTGTCTTTGTTGAACCGACCTGTTTGAATGAATATTCAACTGTCTGGTAGTCCTCGAAGCCGCTGTTGCCGACCTGAAGAGCATCTTCAGTGTGAATCTTCACAACGTTGCTGACGTTGTTGCCTTTATTGTAAACGGCTCTGACCCAATAATCTGTGGATGGCACGAGTGTCAGCGATCCAAATGTCACGATGCCATTTGAAGCTGTTGATGAGACTTCGCTGTCAAACCATGCAACTCCGTCAGGAGAGCACTGGAGACCTACGAGAGAAGGTACGCCATTAGTCACCGATACAGAGGAAGTTTCGAGCTTCCTTGCCCAGACATTGCCGGCATCGGCATCAAGGACAAGCTTGACTCCGAGAGATTTGATGCTGAAGGTCGCAGAGTTTTTCTTGCCTACCGCATCAATGACTTCGAGGGTGAATGATCCTGCGGTAACATCTTCTGTCACGGCCTTCATTTCACCGATCATCTTATTGATGACTCCTGTAAAGTCAATATACGAGAATGTTCTGGAAGCGAGCATGCTTTCATCCCATGCGAATCCGGCATTCTTCAAGTCAATTGCAGCCTCTGATGTGAGGTTTGCAAAATCAATCTTGCCTGTGATTCCTTTGGCCTCAAGATAATCCGATTCTATGGTAAGATAGCAGTTCTTTATTGATGCCTTTGCAATGAAGTTTGCCATGGCATTATGTCCCTGAACTGATGAGCCTTCCACAAAAATGTGTGTGTTTCCTTCCTGGTCGAAGCCTGAAAGGCTGATACTTGGTGCATCCTGAGGCAGGGCTGTGGCCGGGATTTCTACGGTGTTCTCTTTTTTATCAACATTGTTTTCCGTAACGATGCTGATGGCAAGGTTGCCTTCCTGATTGTTTGTCGTGATGTTGAATGTCACGAAATCATTCGGCTTATATTCAACCGGTTCCATCTTGTAGTATTTCCACTCTCCGTTTACGATGGCATAAACCTCAAGCACCAGTTCTCCTGCAGGGAGATAACCATTGCGGGTCTCACTTTTCGTGAACTTGACGCTCTTGCCCTGGTAGCGGTTGTGTTTTACCACTGCATAATAGTCTGAATAGAAGTCCTTGATTGAAGAGTCGAAATTGACTGCGAGTTTTACGTTGGCAAGCTTTGCAACTGCAGAAAGAGTATTGGCACCTTTCTCAATTGTGAAGGACGGATCTGCCAAATAGTAGGGTTTGTTGAAACCAAAGCCCAGTGAATCTCCGTGCTGGGCAACCAGTCTGTACTCACCTGCATTGAGCTTAATGGTCTTGCCAACGGTGTTGGCATAGGAGTCATTGTACAGACGCATCTGATTTTCTTGCTTGTAGATGGCAACCCTGAATTCATTGATATCAGGTCCATCTGTTTCTGTCACCGAGGCCTTGCTTGCAGGCTCTTTCTGTTGTGCTGAAAGTTCCAAAGTGAGTGTGCCTTCCTGTGTCGAATCCACAGACGGGGTAATCACAGTTTTGGAACAAGATGCGCACAAGATTGCCAGGATGACCGGGTAGAATCTTAATCGTCGCATTTTTAATTAGTTAAGAATTTATTTCGTTGAAAATCTGTAAGTTAAATTTATGCATGCATGTGTGAATCCGAAATGCTGCTTCGACTGGAATTCACTGATTTCCCATTTCTGCGAGACCTCGTTGAAGCGCCCGACGTTCTGGTCGTAGTGGATGTAGCCCACACCCGTTTCGAATTCAATTCCCCAGGCTTTCTTCTTTCCAAGTCCGAGGGAGTATCCGGCACTCACTCCCACTTTCCAGGCAGGAGCTTTGTTGCCGGCATCTGAGCTGTATTCTCCTTCCTTGCCATTCTGGTACAGCTTGCCGTCTTTCCACTGGAGTGTGTACCATGTCGCACCTCCATCAATGGCTATAAAAGCGCCCTTTGCCATGATATTTTTTGAAAACCAGTATCTTAGCTGAGGATATATTCCGTAGATGTTGGTGGTGTTGTCGTCTTTGACGAATATGTTGAATGGAGAATATTTACCCATGATGTTGAGGGATACATGCCTTCCCATCTGGAATTCAATTCCGAGCGAAGGCACTGCCATGGCGTCTGAAACAAGGTTTGTCTTGATCCCGAAATGCCATGGATTGCGTCTGGTGGCTTTGGTCACTGTTGTTTCAGCCACTGCAGTTTCACATACAACAGGCACCGTCTCAACCACTTCAGGCGTGCTTGCAACAGGCTCAGGCTGTGGCTCTTCAATCACAGTTTCCTTGATATACACGGTATCACGTATGATGATTGTCTCAATCTTTGGCATCATTGCCGAAGGCTTCACCCTGCAGAAAATTCCGAACCTGACGCTTCTTAGTTCCGGGAAAAAGTCTGTTTCGAGTATTTTCCAGAGCCTTCCGTTGCCTACTTTTCTGAGAGCTGTCTTGCGCTCGCCCCAGTCCTTGGTACGGATGATTTCGAGTGCTTCATATTTGTACGGGATGTCGGAGACAGCAATCATGTCATAGAGTCTGTCCCAATCCTCGACTATGCTTGATTTGTGGATTTTCTCTTCCGGGATATCAAGGGCATACTGGAGGTAGTTTGCCACATTGTTTGTCCTGGCCTGGCTGAGTTTCACATTGTCACCCCAGAGTCCTGCCGGAGATGTACTTCCGCATACATATACTTCAAGAAGCTCAATGTCAGGCTCCTGGAGCATCTGCATGAGTTCAATGGCTGCAATGTTGGCTTTCGGATAATTGGGAAGTGACGAGACCGCATGCGGAAATGAAATGCGGGTTAGGAGGCTGTCACAATAGGCCTCTCCCGATATCAAATCCTCTTCCTGGACGAGCTTCACGTAGTTCTGTCCGGATGCAAGGTGGCATGTCAGGATGCCGGCGGCTAGCAAAAGAAGAGCGCGCCATGTATTTTTTGCAAACATTATGGTCAAAAATCTTATTATATCAGCCGGCAAAGTTAGGAATATTTTCTCGAAAAAGCAACCCCTGCCTTATGCGCTGAAAATCAACAGGTAACCGTAGCCTATTACGAGAGCTATGACAAAGTTTATTGCCTTTGCGACAAAAAATGCTTTCTTGCTTTCAGCCAGGAGGGGGATGGAAGCGTGACCGTCCTGGGATATGCTGCTTGCAAGAAGAACAGGCAGCGGTACGATGCCGGCCGCATACAAAGTTACAAAGAGCATGTGGGGACCTGATTCCGGAATGATTCCAATCAGGGCGGCAAGCAGGATCATCATTGCCGTATTGTCGCTTATCCAATGGTCAATATCAATATATTGCAATCCGATTCCCACCAGAAGGAGCACCCCGAACGTCCATGCGAATATCGTAGGGAGATGCTTCCTGACGATGTGGTTCCAGAGGTGTTCTTCAATGAAATGGTCGGATGCAAAAATAAGCACGATAAGGACGATTACACTGAGACCTGCGAACATTACATTCATCCAGTCTTCACTTAACAGATTGATTTCCAGACCATGTCCTTCGTGCTCCATGGCCTCTTCGTGACTGTGGTCATGGTGCTCTCCGACGGCATCGTAGCTTTCAACGGTCTCGTGGTCATGGTGGATTTCGGTTGCATGGTGGTCATGGCCTGCATGGGCATCATGGTCATGGCTGAGACCTCCGCTTGCAAGTGCAGCGATGAACAAGGCAAGTCCCACGAATATGACTATTCTCTTCCATCCGAAGTGACGGCCCTCTTTTCCATGCCCTGCGTGGCCATGTCCCTCATTTTCATGCACTGCATAGCCTTCCTGACAATCGGGTTTGGCTCCACATTCTGAATGGTCTTCCTTGTGGCATTTTCTTGCATGTATCCGGTCACGGATCTGGTCGGCAAGCACACCTGCGACAACGGCCACCACGAATAGTGTCATGAATATGATAAGAGCTTTGTCCGGTATCATCGCCAGCATCATGAATGCTTCGTCTCCAGATGAGGCTATCATCATGGCAATCAAAGCTCCGAAACTGAACAATCCGTGAGTGTAAAGGGATACGGTTGCGAATCCGCCCATGCATCCGGGTACGGATCCGAGCAGGGCAGCGATTACCACCTGACCTATCCTGGTGTTTTTCAATCCCTTGAATACAAGGCCCCTGGATTCGATGTTGACGGACTCGATCATCATCATCATGACTGTCACGAGTCCGGTTATGAGTATTGAGTTGCGAAGAATGTCAATCAATAGGTGCATAGTACGTTCATTTATTCTATCCAGCCCGCTACGAAGATATTGACTATCGGCCTGAGAGGGGAGTTCGTGGTAAGGGTTATTACTGCAAGTGCTTCACCGACAGGCATCGAGGATGTGTCTATGGTCACGGTGAAACTTACTGTCTCACCGGGTTTGGCGTCCTTTATTTCAGAATGCGACCATTGTGGGACATCGGCATCGGCCTTATATACATGGAACGTGCTTTTGCCTGCGTTCTTGAATTCGAACTTGGCATTGACAACCTTTCCTTTTTTTACTTTTCCCATGGAAAACGTGCTGTTTTCGAACACAGGCCTCGGTCCGGCAGCTTTCTGGTCTTTGTCCAGATTGTCAAAATTTTCCTTAGTGAAGGCCCAGAATGAAATCTGTCCGTTCTGTTTCTTGCCGTTGACTACCGGGGTGGCATTATACCAGTTTTTTCCCCATTTGTCTCTGGATGAGCGGATTGTGAAGTTCAGGTCGGCAGTTCCGGAGGCTGGAATGGGATTCTGGGACAGCTTCAGGCTGAGCTCCGGAGTTATGTCGGTGAATGTCAGGTTCATCGGGGTGCTTCCGAGGTTTGCAACTTTCACCGTCCCGCTTTTGACTCCGCCCTGTTCCAGGTTTCCGCCTTTGATTTCTTTCTCTTTGAATCCGGCTGTGCCGAATTTTTCCGGATAGCGCTCAGCAAGCGGCAATTGTCTGGCCATGGAAGTTCCCCTGAGTTTCAGGACCACAGGCTTCTTGACATCGGACAGATATACAGTAAGTGTCTTGTCGAATGGATATGGTCCCTCGTCGTTGGAATAGGTGGCGCTGATTGTGCCTGTACCACCGGGCCTGATTGGTTCCCTGGTCCACTTGACATCGGTGCAGCCACACGAAGAGGTAACGTTGTATATGGCTGCAGCCTTGCCTGATTTGTTGGTCAGGGTGAACGTGCAGCTGACGGGTCCGCTGTCCAGAAGAATGTCTCCGAAGTTGTGTGTGGTCTTGTCTATTTCGAGGCCGTTAGCCAGGGTTTCCTGGGCTACAGCCTTTCCACAGAGGGAAATTGCCGCTAATATCGCAGTTGTGAATATGATGGTTCTGTGTCTCATTTTCAAGTATTTTCAAAGGTCGGATGCTGCTTGAAGCCCCATGCCATGAGTGCAAAGATACTATAAAATGGGTATTGTGTAGTTTGATTATTCGAATAATTATCTAAATTTGCAAAAGTTTTGGCCTTACGGCCGGATGAACTGAAACTAACAATTTTAAATAATAGAATTATGGCTTACAAAATTACAGACAGCTGCGTAGCTTGCGGTACTTGCATGGGTGAGTGCCCTTCAGGTGCAATTTCAGAGGGTGATATCTACACTATCGACCCTAACGTTTGTGTTGATTGTGGTACTTGTGCAGATGCTTGCCCAATGGGTGCTATAGTTGCTGAGTAATCCTCATCCAGAAACTTTCGCAAAATTTGACCTTGCAGGTCATTGCAAAATTTCAAGGCGCTGACTAAAAAGTCTTTACAGATGTCTCGACTTAGTCCTTCGGACTTCGTTAGACATGACAGACTTTTTAGTCAGCTTCTATTTGCAGACCATGATATCGAGAATCATATTGTCGGTATTCTGCATTCCGACAGAACCGATGCGTCCGAGATTGCGGATTGTCTTCTCGATATCCTTCTCGATGATGCCGTCATGCTCCGATACACATGTCCCATCCATGGCCAGGACTGCCGACTGAAGCGCACTCGACACGCCTGAGGCAACTTTCATCGCACAGCCGACTTTCGCACCGTCGCACACCATTCCCGTGATATTGCCTATCATGTTCTTGATGCAGTAACAAACCTGCTCATACGAGCCTCCGCGAAGATAGACCAGACCGCATGAAGAGCCGGTGGATGCAATTACACAACCGCAGAGTGCGGACAATTTACCAAGGTAACCCTTTATGTGGATTGCAACCAAGTGGCTCAGTACCAGAGCTCTGGCAAGTTCCTCGTCAGTGATGTCATATTTTCTTGAATAAGCAATGACCGGCATTGTGACCGTAATTCCCTGGTTGCCGCTCCCGCTGTTGCTCATGGCCGCCAAAGTGCATCCGGCCATCCTTGCATCTGAAGCCGCGGCGGTCAGTGACATGGCATAGCTCAGGAAATCATTACCGAAAACCTCCCTGTTCGAGCCGGACAGAATGGTCTTGCCCACCTGAAGGCCGTACGAACCTTTCAGGCCCTCTTCTGCGAGTGCCATGTTCAGAGTCCTGGACTCAAGGATAAACTTGATGTCTTCGTAGTCAACCTGCTTTGCGAAATCATATATCTCCTTGACAGTCAAATGATAATCCAATGTGGATTTTTGGTCTTCCCCGTTTTCCCCCTCTTTAGGCCTATGACTGGAAGACAGTATGGTGTTGTCAAAGCATGTTTCAACAATATTGTCGTGGTCATCCTCGATCATTGCGCTTGCACAATGGTTTGAAGTTACTGATACATAAGCCTTTACATAAAGTTTATGGTCGGTCTGCGCAAGTGCCACGGTCACCGCTTTCTTCTCGACAAGTTCCTTTGCCCTTTCAATTGACCGTTCATCCAGATCATGCAGAACCTCCAGACCATATTCGGACTTGCCGCAGACAGCGCCGAGGGCTGCAGCGATGTGCAGGCCGATCATTCCCGTACCCGGGATACCTACACCCATGCCGTTCTTGAGGATATTACCGCTCACTTCCACCCTTATGTCAAAGTCAGAGCACATCCTCCATTCCTCAGAGGCAGTGACGCTTTTGTTCTCGATGATTTCCATGGCCTTTGCCACCGCGAGGGCCACTGCAATAGGTTCGGTGCAACCCAGTGCCGGTTTCACCTCTTTCCTGATGAGTCCGATGATTTCTTTTTCCCTTGGATTCATAATCATTGTTATTTCTTCTCCTCAGTGCAGCTGAGGTAGTCCAGAGCCGCCCCGATGAGCATATTGATGTCATTTTCCTCTTTCAGCGTTTCTACAGGGAACCCGAATGCAGCCACTTTGTAGTTCTTGCCCTGAAAACCTACGGCAGCTGAAATTCCTGAATCTGAATATCTGAAAAGGACGTCGCCTTTTGATGATGCCGGACCTATGCCATCCACAGATTCCACACAGTATTTGTCCGGATTGAGTTCTGTCTGGAATTCCATCGAAGTGCCCTTGGAAAGCAAATCATCAGTGACTGCCCTTATTCTGCCAATACGGCTTGCATGTCCTCCCATCCATTTGATACCGAGCACATTCCTTGCAAATGTCATGGCTTTGGACTGTACTTCCTTGTCCTTCTCCAGAGGATAGATGCTGCTCCAGATATCAGTTCCGAGGTATGCTCCGCTTATGAGAATGTTTCCTCCCTGCTCAGTGAATGATGTCAAGGCTTCCTGAAAACTTTCAGGGAAAATGCTGAACCTTTGTCTTCCGTCACCCATGGCCGTGGTCACTTGTTTTCCGCAGATGACATCTGCATATTTGCTGCCCTCACGAATTTTCGCCTCTGAAAATGATTCGCTGCTGCATGAACGGAAGGCTTTTCCGTTGTTCATCATGGCTTTTCCATGTATGGCCGGAAAGTCGAAACTGTTGCCTGCAACCTCATACCCTGCATGGTTGGAAAAAGATGCTCCGAAGCCCGGGTTGTCATTGCTTATGTATTCAGATTGTCTGTTGAACTGATACATATCTCCGATGTAGGAGATTTCCCTTATGTATCCGACTCCGCTGTCGGTACCTTGGTCAAATCCGGCATAGGCGGGGGAGTCGATGACGGCAGGAGGAGCGACTCTGTTGAAGTTGTTGACTATCAATATATTGTCCTGTATGGCATCTCTTATTCCCTTGTCACTTGAGGACACTGGCACTCCAGCGCTCAGGATTTCAGACGGGAAACTCTTTCCTCCTTTGTTGAAAGCTTCTATCTTCCAGCTATATATATGCCCCGTTTCAATCTCTGCCACCGTGCTGTACCGGTCGCCATGTTTCGTTATTTCCTTGATGTGACATCCGTTGTCGAATGCCCCCATGTCCTTCCTTGTATATAGGATGAATCCTTCAGCTTTTGCCGTCGGCTCAATTTCGTCGGTCGTTTCCCTCCAGCTGATTTCCACTTCAATTATACCGTTTGTCACTTTCCCGAAGGTCAGGGCCATTCCGCCCACCGGCAGGGGCTGCACCGTGTATGGACATCCGTACCTGTTGCTCAGGTATTTGAGCATACCTTTATATATAGCTCTGCTTGCAGTGAATCTGAAATCCGGATCAAGACCGTATTTCATATCGGCAAAGTTCTGGTGGGATAGCAGCTCCAGAAGCATTGACGGAGAGGTCGGAGTTCTGGACTCCCTGTAGCCACGGTCCCAGATTTGTCTTCTTGTCCAACGCGGATTGGCAACTGTCCTTATGTCGTTGACCAGCTGGCTTTGAACCATGTCCGCAAATTCACGGCTGGCCATCCTGCTTTCTTTGTTCGGGAAGTTGCTGCGACCCTCGGATTTCAGAGTGTAGATAGCCAAAGTGCCTATGATTGAGTCATTTGGAGTAATGCCGGCATCGGAATGGAAGCCTAAAGTAAGGTCCACGGGTATGTTCCTTCCATCCTCTTTCGGATTTACCCTTGAGCCTCCGCTGAGCCATGCCGACCAGTCGCCTCGTGACATATAATCATCCTTATAGTCATTTTTCCCTTCATTCTGGTAAAACAAAGAACTGTCGGCTCCGGACCACTGCAGCCAGTATCTTGCCGCCTCGCAGTTCCTAGGCATCCCGGATACGCTGCCACCCCTTTCGATATTTCCCATACCTCCTCCGAATTTTACTGCATCGGCACAAACAACCGTTCCGACCTCCTTTGCATAACCTTTGGGAGTCCTCGCGTCGAGGATTACACAGCCATCACCGGAACAATCGAAGGGAAAAGTTCCCAGATAAATCCACATTCCCGAGCCCATCTTCTGGTTAACGGCAAATTCCGATTCGCCTCCTGCATGCCTTACGATGTAATGGGCACAGGTGGTGCTTTCCGGCAGGGATGTGTATGAAACATAGACGGCATATTCCCCGGGAACTTCAATTTTCGGGGTCCAGACGGCGTGGCTGGCCTCCTCCTTGCTGTCGTGAGCAATGGCAGGAGCCTTCCTTGATGTTCCGAATTTAAATGGATTGTCTGTCTCGGAATAAACCGGCTTGATGTCGGCGAAACCTTTTCCGGCATCAGCCCAGGAACCACATTCCATATATGTGCCGGCCCCTCTTGCGGGGGTATCAACTCCATATCCGTATTCAGCTCCGGACAATCCTTTGTCAATCCACGAACTGTCGTTGTCGGAGATGATTTCCTCCCTGCGGAAATCCCTCTCACGGGGCAGCATCACATATGCACCCGCATTTTCCAGCATCGGTACCAGATAGGGAAGGACGAAACTTTGGGTAAATACATCCTCGACCGTCCTGAACAGGGTCGGACGTTGCCATTCCCATCTGTCGATGGCTTGGGCATAATACATTCCGTGGCTCTGCCACAGGGCGATAGTCCTGCCTTCGAGAGCCTGTTTGTATCTTATCTCCTTCATCGGAGTCACTATAGCTCCGTTCCTTCCGGGGTCTTCAACCCTGAGTTTGGTATCTGAGGCAGTGCCGTCAAAGCCGAGAACGGGCGTGACAAGCCCGTTCAGAGGGACCATGCGGGAATAAATTTCTCCAACTTTATAGTTCTCGTACTCTTCAGGGAAGAGGTCTTTCAGGATCATTTTGAAGATATGAGGGTCGTCGTGGTGCCATGGAAGGTCACCGAGACTTTCAGTGAAATAGAAGTCCAGAGTGGAGCCTCTTTTCATTACTGATTTGAGTACCAGCTTGTTATAGACTCCTGTATTCTGATGCATCAGAGTTGTAAGGGAGTCACATACTGGCTTGAAGTCTTTCACAATCTTGCTCTGAGCCATCACTGTGGCAGGGCAAAGGCAAAGGCAGAGGGCTGCTGCAAATATGCTTATGATGATTTTCCTTGTTTTCATTACCTTCGATTTCTCCTGACTGCGTAAGATGCAGCTGCCGCAATGATGATTCCTGTCAGCATCCCGGCGCAATCAGCCGCAAAATCCAAAATGTCACCGCTTCTGTATTCGGTCATACCCTGAAAAAGTTCAGTTGCGGCTGCCACCACCATGCCTGTCAGGAGTATGACTGCTCCTTTCCCGACCTGTCTTGCCAGGCTTGTGCCTTCTTTGTGCAAAAGCAGCCACGTGAGGACCGGATATGGCATGAACATCAGAAAATGGACAATCTTGTCCGTGGGGATTCCGAGCCAGGTCGGCTCCATCTGTGGCAGTGATTCTGTCTGAATGAAGCACAGCACAATCACTGCGGCCAGATACAAGAATAAAAGTATTCCAGCTGTTATTTTAACCTTTCTTGGCATTTCCTGTTTATTTGGGCACGGCTAAAGTGCCTGCATATCATTGAGTTTCTTGTAATAACCTCCAAGGGCGAGAAGTTCTTCATGCTTGCCTCTTTCCACTATCCTGCCTTCATGAAGCACGCATATTTCGTCAGCATTCTTGATGGTGGACAGACGGTGGGCGATGGCGATGGTGGTTCGTGTACTGGTGAGCTTGTCCAGAGCATCTTGTACGAGCTTTTCTGACTCTGTATCAAGGGCTGAGGTGGCCTCGTCAAGGATGAGGATTGCCGGGTTCTTCAATATGGCCCTGGCGATGCTGATTCTCTGCCTTTGTCCACCGGAGAGTTTTGATCCTCTGTCGCCGATGTTGGTCATGTAGCCTTCTTCCTTTTCCATGATGAAATCATGGGCATTGGCGATTTTGGCCGCTTCCACAACCTGTTCCATTGTTGCTCCTTCCACACCGAAGGCTATGTTGTTGAAAATTGTGTCGTTGAAAAGTATGGCTTCCTGATTGACGTTTCCAATGAGGCTCCTGAGCTCATGGATGCCGACCTGCCGGATGTCCTTTCCGTCAATTGTGATTGAACCGGAGGTGACGTCGTGGTATCTTGGGATGAGGTCCACCAACGTGGATTTTCCTGAACCTGATTGTCCTACGATGGCTATGGTCTTGCCTTTAGGGACGGCCAGGCTGATGTTCTTGAGAACTTCCTTGCCGTCTTCGTAGGTGAATGATATGTCATTGAATCTGATATCTTCGTGGAAACCGTTGATTTTTATCGGGTTGTCAATCTGCTTGATATTATTCTCCGCATTGAGGATCTTGTCAATTCGCTCCATTGAAGCGAGTCCGCGCGGGATATTGTAGCTTGCTCTTGCAAATTCCTTGAGCGGGGCGAGGACGCTGTAGAGGATTACCATGTAGAAGATGAAGGTCGGTGCATCAATCGGTGAATTGTCGCTGAGGATGAGCGTGCCTCCGAACCAAAGGACGATCATGATCATCACGGTGCCGAGAAATTCGCTGACAGGATGGGCAGAAGCCTGTCTTACGGCTACTCTGCTGGATGCGTTCTTGAATTCGTCGGCTGTTTTTGTGAAACGTTTCACCATCTTCTCTTCTGCGATGAAGGCTTTGATGATGCGAAGTCCTCCAAGTGTCTCTTCGAGCTGGGACATGGTCTCGCTCCATTTTTGCTGGGCTTCAAGGGATTGCCTTTTAAGTCTCTTTCCGATTGCGCTCATTCCCCAGGCCATAAATGGAACTACGGCAATGGTGAAGAGGGTGAGTTCCCAACTGATGAATATAAGGGTGGCAAAATATATGATTATCAGTATCGGGTTCTTTATGAGCATGTCCAGGGAACTGGTGATGGAGTATTCGACTTCTCCGACGTCTCCGCTCATTCTTGCGATGATGTCTCCTTTTTTCTGTTTCGAGAAATATCCCAGGGGCAGGTGCATGAGTTTGTCATACACCATCACTCTTATGTCGCGTACCACTCCTGTGCGAATCGGAACCATGATGGCAGAAGATCCGAAGTAGCAGGCCGTTTTCATTGCGGTGGTCACTCCGAGGAAGAGTCCCAAAACCAGAAGTGTGAGAGAACCTCCGAACTTGCTCATCAGTACGGATGCATAGTAATACATATTGTTGGTGAGCATGTCCTTGACTGATGCGCCGCTGTCCCACGGGATGAATTCATATACCGTGGTGTCTAGGTTGAAGAGCATCTGCAGGATCGGAATTATCAGGGAGAATGAGAATATGTTGAATATTGCCGATAGCAGGTTGAGGATGACTGCTCCTCCAAGGTATTTCCGGTATGGCTTGACGAATCTCACCAGTATTTGCCAAAATTCTTTCATTAATGTTGTTTTGTTTGTATATATAACTGACTGACAAGTTTTTCCAATGTCATCTCGAAGGTTTTACAATGTCATCTCGACTGAGCGAAGCGAATGGAGAGATCTTTATAACAGATATCTCGACTACGCCCTTCGGGCTTCGCTCGATATGACAATATCAGTCATTTTGTTGATATGACAATTATATGTCAGTCCGTTGGTTAATAAGTAATCCGCAAAGATAATTGATTTTTGGCATATACAAATGTAAGGTTGGACTACATTTATAGCATTTTTGACAGCCAGTGGTAGATAAGCCAGATTCTGCGTTTTGTGATTTCTCCGGAAATGGTGGATGGCGTATCTCGTGTGCGGTTGGTGTTCATGGTGATGCCGGAGGTGAACATCACTGCCGGTATTCCGTTGTCAACAAATACTTTCTGGTCTGAAAGCCGATAGAAAATCCGGGTGAAATTTTCGCTTGAATAGTAGTCCAGACCTATGTCCAGATTGATGGAATACAGTTTGTTGCAGAGTTGGAGCAGTGTGCGTTTGTCACGCGGCAGGGAATGGGTGCCGAGCATTATCATATAGTCCGGCCTGTCCTTGTGGATAGGTGCCAGAGTGGTTCCTATCTGATCGATGTTGACCATCAGGCTTATTTTGTCCGGGGTGATGACGGCACCTGTCTGAGGATTGACAAGGTCTTTGTTTTCAATCATTCTCCATAGTGCCTCCGAACCGGCCATGTCCATTTCTTTTGCATCAAATGCTACGAATATTATGTTTTTTCCGTATGATTTGCCTATGGTTTTCATGGCAGAGAACATATCCGCCAGGCAGATCAGGGCGGCAGTACCGGAGGCATTGGCATCGGCACCCGGGTAAATGGTGCCTGACAGGCTTCCGAGGTGGTCGTAATGTGCGCCAACGATTACATATTTGTCGGACGGATTCTTTTTAGAGGCTGGCAAAAAGCCCATTATATTGTGTCCCACTAGGCCACGGCCTGCGAAGAAATGCTTCACAAATGTGTCTTCAATGGGCATCAGTCCGGCTTTTTCGAATTGTTTTATGATATAGAATCCTGCTTCGACATTGCCTCTTGTGCCTGTTGCCCTGCCCTGACAAATCGAGTCGGCGAGAAATTCTACTTGCTTGAGAATCTTTGCTGGCCAGACCGTATTTCTGGCTGCCTGGTGCTCAGACAAAATACCATTTTGGCCATATAAGGAGATCCCTGTAAATATGGGAAACAGCAGTAAAAGGACTGTTATGGCAGATTTTTTGATATCTTTTGTCATTTGGGCACTATTTTTTATACCTTTGTAGTTTTGGGCGTCAAATTTAGGAAAAACAATTAAAAGGAGGAAATATTATATTATGCATGAAGTTTTGAAATGGTTTATCTTTCCCTGTCTGCTTCTTTTCGCGGGGATGACAGAACTTTCTGCACAATATGACAAGGATGTTTTCTACTATAGGGGAAGGCGGGCTCTCTCGGAAGGAAAGTATTCCCAGGCAATCGAGAATTTCAATATCATAGCCCAGCTGGATACGACGGATTACTGGACATTTTTCTTTCGAGGCATTTCCAAATATAATCTTGGCGACATTCGCGGAGCCAGGAAGGATTTCGACAGGTCCGTGCGCATAAATCCTGTTTTTACTTCCGGATATCATTACAGGGGAATTACCGAGAGCCGTTTCGGTGACTATGACAAGGCTCTGGCAGATATCCAGCATGCCATCGACCTTCGTCCCGGTGAGGTCGGACTTTATTTCAGCCGTGGCGTTACTTATTTCCTTTCCGGGCAGTTCGACAAGGCAGTTTCAGATTTTGACAGATATATAAGGAAGGAGCCCAAGGATCCTTCTGCCTTCCTGAACAGGGGCGCTTCGTGGTTGTTTCTCGGGGATACCCTGAAGGCAGTGAATGATTATAACAAGGCCATAAAGCTTGACCGTTTCGACCCGGAGGGTTATGTCCGAAGGGGCCGGTTATACGCCTCACAGAAAAAATATGACCTGGCCATATCCGACATGGATAAAGCGATTGAATTGGATACGACCAATACTTTCGCTTATTTCAACAGGGCTATAATGCATTATGAAAGAGAGAATTACAAGGATGCTATGGCGGATTTGAACCGTGTTCTGAAGGATGAGCCGGGCAATGCCCTGACCTTGTACAACAGGGGATTGATTAGTGCCCAGATGGGGGCCTATGAGGATGCTCTTTCGGATATGGACCGTGTGCTGGATATCAATCCTGACAACGTGCTTGCATATTTCAACCGTGCATCGATTTTCATCGAGATGGGGATGTACAGGGATGCGCTTGAGGATTATGACAGGGCCATCGAACTGTATCCTGATTTTGCAAAAGCTTATATGAACAGGGCCTACGTCAAGAATTTGCTGGGTGATAACAAATCTTCAAAGAAGGATTACGATACGGCTCAGAAAAAAATCAGCGAATACCGTCAGAAAAATGTGTCTGACGCCGGCTCCTTTGCCGATACGACCAAGAAATACAATTCTCTCATTGCCCTGGATGCCGAGTTTGCCAAGAAGGATTTCAATGACGAGCTGCTTCAGCACAGGGATATTGACATCAAGCTCAGACCTTTGTATAAGTTTGTGCTGACCGGCAAGAAGGATGGGACCAATTATGCTTTGAACAGGAATTACGAGAATCCGCTTATCTCCAGGTTTGAGTCAGACCTTCCTGTCGGAGCTGAAGTTACCAATGCTGATATTGCTCTTGACAATGTTGCTCTGGCAAGTGTGGAGAAACAGGCTTGGTCAGGAGAGACCGGAGCCTCTGATATGTTCTCAAGAGCCATGTATGAATATTCTGCCAAGCAGTTCAATTCTGCTTTGAATTATTACGGTGAGGCTGTGGCCAAGTCTGAGGATGCAACTGGAGTAGATAAACTGTATGAGGCTTTCTACAGGATGAACCGTGGAGTGCTCCGGGCGGAGATGATTGATTTCATTACTTCAATCGAAAGCAATGTGCAGGTACTTTCGATGGATGATTCCGGCAATACAAGGGCAAGGGTGCGTGACCAGGTTTCTAGGCAGTATGATTATTCCGAAGCTCTTTCTGACATGAAGGCAGCGGCTGAGCTGGTTCCTGATCTTCCTTATATTTATTTCAACTTGGGCAATTTGTATTGTCTTTCTTCCGAGCATATCAGTTCAATCGACAACTATACCAAGGCAATTGAGCTTTATCCTTATATGGGTGACGCTTATTTTAACAGGGGTCTTGTGCTTATCTATCTGAAAGATAAGGAGAAAGGCTGCATAGATCTGTCACGTGCAGGTGAGCTTGGCGTTGCAGATGCTTATGGTGTCATCAAGAAATATTGTGAAGATGAGAAACAGTAGTGTCAGGTTCATGAGTTTTTCCAGTGGCAGTTGCGGCAATTGCTATTATCTTGGTAACGAGGACGGTGCAATTCTGATTGATGCCGGGGTGAGTCTTCGCAGGTTGAAGAAAGTGATGGGGGAGAAGGGACTTGACATGGCTTCGCTGAAGGCTATCCTGGTGACTCATGACCATCTTGACCATATCAGGCATTTGGGTTCGTTCTGCAAGAAGCTTTCTTTGCCTGTCTATACTACTCCATTGATCCACAGTGCTTTGGCAAGGCATACCTTTACTTCTGACTGGATTGCTTCATGCCGTCGTGATGTTTGCGAGGGTGAGACTGTGATTGTGGCTGGCATGTCGGTCAGGCCTTTCGTGGTTCCTCATGATGCCACTCAGACTGTGGGTTATTCCATTGAAGTGTCAGGTCATAAGTTCGTGATTATGACTGATGTGGGACGCATTACGGATGAGGCGGTGCGGCTGGCTTCCAAGGCTGATACCGTTGTTCTGGAGTCGAATTATGATATGGATATGCTGATGGGTGGTCCATATACATACGAGTTGAAGATGAGGATTGTTCAGGGCTGCGGTCATCTGAGCAATGATGAATGTGCCTCTGCTGTAAGGCGGTTCATTCACGAGGGACTGCGCAACATTTTTCTCTGTCACTTGAGTGAAAATAACAATACTCGTGAACTTGCCTACAAATGTACTCTTGACTCCCTTCGCCAATGTGGTGTGGAATCAGGTACCATTTCCTTGGTCTGCCTTCCGCGTCAGGTGCCATCCCAGCTTTTCAATCTATGACCTGCTGTTCCAACCAGCCATCGTGGTTTGCAAATAACCAAACCCGAAAATCACCGTCCTCACTTACCCCCTTCACACAGCCCTGTAGGCGGTCCAAGTGCTCACGGTTCGGGCATTTTGCCCGAACCGTCCACGAATTTTCTATAATGCCCATTGATTATCAATTACTTATGATTTTATGCCGTGGACTGTGATTTTCGGGTTACTGGGACTATGTCATTTCGAGCGGAGCCCGAAGGGCGTAGTCGAGAAATCTGTTGAATCGCAGCATTTTATAAAGATCTCTCCATGCGCTTCGCTTAGTCGAGATGATAGTGTGGTGAGTAGCACTTGGTCGGGATGATATACAAAAAAGCGACTCAGTTTCCTGAATCGCTTTTTGGTGGGAGCAGAGGGAGTCGAACCCCCGACGATGGCAAGCCATCGTCTTTCCTTTTTTTACCCCCAGTCGCTTCGCGACAGCCCCGAGGGGCATGCCGATGTCGTCGAAGCCGCCATCGGGCATCTCCGTTCCTCCGTTTCTTCGAAACTCCGTTCCTCCGATGCGCGGCTGATGCCGCTTGTCGCAGAGGGTCGGGGGTTCGGGGGGCATACAAAAAAAGCGACTCAGTTTCCTGAATCGCTTTTTGTGGGAGCAGAGGGAGTCGAACCCCCGACCCTCTGCTTGTAAGGCAGAAAAACCTCTCTACTTTTTTGACAGACTGCTTATGGATTTGACTATTATAGTTCATTCAAATCGTTATTATAAAGCGTTCTGCTTATGTTTTTTGACTATCTGCTTAATTTCGTCCGATGATTAGGGGTGAGATAGTAAGGTGTAATTTGACCATAGAAAAATTGCAAGAAAATTGCAAGTTGCAGGCAGAGTATATGCAATAGAGATTATTGCATTACTCTTCTTTCTTTGGTATGATATCCCATTTGAGTTCGCAGCCAATAATTTCAGCTATTTTTTCGAGATTTGATAGCTTAATGTCATCCAGTTTGAACCATCGTCCGAAGTTTTGTCTGGAAATAGGAATCTGATCAGCGATCTCTTCCTGTGTCATTCCTGACAGATAGATGGCCTGTGACAACTTCTCTAATCTTGTGTCACGTCTCTTTCTGTTTCTTCTGCCTTTCTTGACAGTCTTTTCGTTTTCCATATCACACATTTTTGGCTGACAGACAAATGTAAAGAGTAATAATGTAATAAAATTTATTACATTTGCATTGAGTCAGCATATTAATATAAATGTTGTAACGCGGATTGCGTTATCAACTTGCAACGAGACAAAAGTAATGATAATTATTGCAACAGGCAAATTTTAATTAGCATAAATGATATCAGAAAGCGAAAAGAATTATTTAAAGACATCTGTTCTGATTCCCGACATACTTCTGGATTTGGGCTATAGGACGGATCATAAGGGATATATGTATTACTCGCCTTTTCGAGAGGAAACCTCCCCATCATTCTCTTACGATGCCAAAAGGAATCTTTGGTTTGATCACGGTGCAGGGTTTGGTGGAGATAATATTGAACTTCTGATTCGTCTTAAAGGCTGGAATTTCAAGGATATCATAGCCTATCTAAGGAAATTATCTGGACATACTTATAATATATATAGCGAAGAACAGGCATCTAGTGTAATGTAATATTGATATTTAGAAATATTTTTCTTATCTTTACGGCATAAA
>JBJFDE010000116.1:0-8834 GCA_051889855.1 Candidatus Cryptobacteroides sp.
GTCACCGCGATAGAGTTCTTCAAGTCCCTCTTCATCAAGAAGATAATCCTGAACTGCGCTCTTGGACATGACGAAGAAGATATAGCCTCCGTCATATTCCACAGGGGTATAGACCACGGTTGCTCCATAAGGAGTGATGTCCTTTACCTTGATATTGAATACGCCCTCGAATACCGATGCCTGGTTGATTTTCACCACCAGGTCGGCAGCTCCCGGGTAAGAGAGTTTCATGTCGGCAGAACGGGATTTATCAGCATTCAGCTCTGCATTGAAAACAACTTTGCCTTCCTCGACTTTGATGTCATATATCCAGTCAGCTTCGCAAGTCGCTGTAAGGGAAGCTCCATCTGAAGGATTCTCGATGGAATATGGCAGGGCATACTCTCCTGATGCTCTCGGAATATCGAGAGCAATGGCCTTGATTACAGGCTTGAGAGTAACCTTGTTGCAGCCCAAAGCCGCAAGGGCTGCAACAAGGATAAGAGATAATAGAGATTTTACTTTCATTTCAATATTTGGAATTACTCAATTTTGAATGCATGGATTGCACGGGTGTAACATTCCTTTCCTGTTGTGATAGGAGTGTAAGTTGAATCCGTATCGCCCCAGCAATATGAGAACACAAAGTTTTTGGCAACGCCATCCTCCATTTTCGTAGTTGATGACCAGTAATATGCCATATTTCCATCCAGTTCAGTACCGCCTTCTGCAGCGATGGCATCATTGATTTTGGTCCTGTTCTTGAAGATTTGTATCAGCTGGTCTTTTGCAGGCACACGCCAGCCTGCTTTGCCACAGGTTGAAGCCCAGCTCTGAGCGTTGCTAGGAAGTTCCCATTCACTGATCTTATCATAGTTTGCCTGATAGTCAGACTCGCTTGTAGGCCAGTAAGGCATGGTCTCTCCGTAAGAAGCATAATGCATCAATTCTGACTGAGCAATGCTTACTACAAATCCGCTCTTGCCTGTTTCATCAATGTAAGCGACAACACCTTTTCCATTGTCAAGCTCCAGCACTGTTCCAATCTCAACTTTGATTTCCTCAACCTCCTGCTCTTTCAATGCAACGTTGAAAGCTACACGGGCACAATAAGATTTGGTAATGTTCATCTGATAAGATTTGGCTGAGAGGTCGTCAGGGTCATAGATTACAGCTGCAGCTGTCGAAATGGCAGAGCTCTGAGTTGAAGTCCAGTAATATTTGTATTTCACAACCTCATCACCACCCTTTGCCTTGATAGTGGCATTGATTGCATCCATATTGGTGATTACAGACAACATCTCGTTCTCTGCAGGAAGATATCCGCCAAGCTTGTAAGCCCAGTTGTGAGCATTGAAGTATGTAATGCTGCTGTATGGGTTGTCAAGAATAGTTTTCTGGTTCTTTGCACCGTCGTTCTGATCGGTTGCCCAGGAATTTGATGAAGAATAGTCAGAGAAATTCACATCCTTGTTTTCATCAAGTCCAAGCACCTTGACAACATTCTCGTCGCAGTAGTAAACCACTCCGACAACGCCCTGACGCTCGTAGAACTCACCAACCTCATAGCTTGCTTTCAGAGCAGGGCAGCCCTTCTGGAGAACAACAACCTCTACAACCTCACCGGTAGCTCCGGTAATGGTAATCTTTCCGTTCCTGTCAGCAGCATCTGTATTGAGCTCAGCAGTGAATGTAAGAGTCTCAGTGTGAGGAGCTTTTACTTCCACAAGCTTGATCCATTCAACATCGATTGCAACTTCATAGTTCATATTGGTGCTTACTGCCACCTCGAAGGTGTGTGAAGCATCTGAAAGTGAGAAGCTTGTGTCAGTTGAAGTGAGGACACCATCCTCGAAACGGATTGCCTGGTCGGCAACCTGGCTTGTGGTGTTGTTGATAGCCTCGATGATTACAAGGCCGCCCTTAGGATCTGCAGGAACGTTGATCTTGAGCTCGCAAGCGGCTTCGTCAATTGTTGCAGACCAGCCCTCAGACGCATATTTCACATAGACAACGACTTCCTCAGTTTCCTTAACACCTTTGACCTCATATTTGATTGTTGCAACTGAATTTGCAGCAACACCAACTGTTGTGCTCGGACATGCAAGACGGAAGTTTCCGAGAAGAGAAACATTGAAAGTGGTACCGTCAGCAAGAGTGAAGACAACTTCATCCTCGGTTACATCCACTTTCTGGAAGAATGAATCTCCATCCTTACCATTCTCACCCTTCACCTCATAGTATTGAGGAGTCTGACCCGGCCATGTAATCACAAGGTAACCGCTCATGATCTCAATGCTTGGAGTCTGACCGTCCTCGCCATTTGCTTTAACCTTAGGGTCGGTATATACGCCATCTACAGTCCAGTAATAGTTGCCATCCTCATCGAGCTTGACACCGATTACAGGAGTGTGGCCGTCCTTGCCATCGACACCATCCTTTCCGTTGGCACCGTCCTTTCCGTTGGCACCATCAGCTCCATTTGCTCCGTCATGAATAGTGTAAGTCTTACCATTGCTGAGAGTAAGGGTGTAGTAGTTAAGGCCATTCTTGACCTCAGAAGTCACGTCAGTGATGTAGCCGCCGTTCTTGATTGTCTGAACGAGAGCTTCAAGAGCGGTGATCTGGTTGTTCATCGCCTCGACCTTCTCTTCAAGAGTCTTGACTCTTGCGTCAATGTCGTCAACCTTGCTCTCAAGATTGTCGATCTTGGTGCAGCCTACCATCGCTACGAAGGCAGCGCACATAAACAGGAAGATTTTTTTCATAATAATTAGATAAATTTTGTGTTAAGTTGTTTATATAGTTTTACTTATCTATCAAGACAGGGCTTGCCAGAGGCGGCATGAATTCGACATAGGAAGCCTTGGTGGTATTGTCGCTCCTGACCTTGTCGGCCGCATAGAAGGCATCCATGGAGAATGAAGCGCCGGCAGCCTTGTAAATACGCCTTACGATTGCCTCGCGGGAAGGAGCATTGTAATAAAAGCGGTTATCCTCCATGCAGCTGATTCTCTCAGGTCTCCAGACTCCCCTTGTATAAAGAAGTCCGCCCTCGAAGAATCCAACGGCATCATAGCCCGAACGGCCTATGTATCCGCCCCAGTGAGCCTGAGATTTATCATTTGTAAATGACACATTATAAGCATAATACGGATCCTGCGTTCTCCATTCCAGTACCACGTCCTTCGAAGTGGAAGGAAGGTCGGCATCGGTATATCTGTATTCATCTACAAGACGGCCGAATCCATGGCCACCTCCCTCATGAACCACAATGTTCGAGAAAGTAGGACCCACAGGGCAGATAGACACACTCCTTCCGGTCCTCTCCATCATGCAGGTACCCGCATACACATTCAGGTTCACAAGCAAGAGTACAGTGGTATTCTTCAGCTGGTCATCGGTCACTCCAGGCACCTTGCGGGCATAGCTGTACACCTTCTCGGTATCACAGGAAACAGCTGTCGTTCCGGCACCCTCAAGCACGCTGTTGAAAGCCGTATTCCTGGTCTGGGCAGGGCAGCCGTTCATGTCCTTCAGGACGGTCGCTCCCCTTTCCTGAGAATAAACTGCGACGGTAGAAACCCTGAACCAGTTCTGATAAGAAAGGAATGGCTCAAGCGAGAAGAAAGCCTCGACAGCCTTTTCGACATCACGGTCGAAGGCACCGCCTTCTGTGTAATCCTCCTGGATATAGCCGTCACCCATGATGATAAGGTGCACCGGAGCAGGAGCAGAGGCTGATTCCGTGCGGTATCTGGATACTTCGCCGTCGGCATAGGCTCCGCCGTCACCGGTGGTGAAGGACCGTACCTGGCTTTCGGCATAGCCGCCGAAGCTGTCCTTGCTCTTCACCTTCCAGAGATATGCAGTTTCCTTCTCAAGAAGGTCTGTGACCTTGTAAACCGTTGATTCCGAATCGAAACTGTCCCAATTCTTTCCGCCGTCCTTCGAGAACATGATGCTGTAGCTCACAGCATCCCCGTCAGGATCGGATGCACTCTGCCATGCAAAGGAACCGTTTGTCTTCACATCCGTGGCACCATCTTCAGGACGCAGAAGTACAGGAGCTTCCGGATTCTCATTCGGCATCTTCTGACTGATGGTCAGCATGGCGAAAGTATTGTTGTAGTTAATGGTAAGTATCTGTTTATCACGGGGAACCCTGTCTGTATAAGGCGCAGGAGTAAGGGTGATCTCGGTGATTCCCGGTCCCCCTGACAGAGGCTTGACCGTGCACCAGGAAGCAGCCGCAGGAACGTCAACGGACCAGTCATACTTGGTGTTGAGTTCCAGAACGACTGGTTCTGACTGTGCTTCAAATGCCACTGAATAAGAACTGAGCTGGAATTCCTTGTACTCAACCTGCGGCTCATCCGGTACATCCGGGATGTCATCAGGTCTGTCCTTCTCACAGGAAACAAGACCGATGGTACAAAAGGCCAGCGTCAGAAAAATACTATGATGCAGTTTCATATCCTATAATTTGGAAAGTGGTGTATTCTCAGACAGGGAATCATATACACTCATGAATCCTCCGTCGGTGGCAGAGTGGATGGAATAATCCATTTCACTGATGTCGGTGAATTTTCCATCTTCATTGAAATGCACTACGACAGGATCCTTTCCACTGCCACTGCCCCACATTACAATGAACTTGCTTTCATCCTTCCCGTAATAATAGAAGGCTGAACCGAAAGCGTTCGTAGTGTCAAGCACACCTCTGTAATTCCATGAACCATCGAAAGTTACGGTCTTGTTCTCATAATTCACAACACCGACAAGCTCAGGCATGATGGATTTGTCCTCCTTGCTCTGGTCAACGCCGAGCACATCACGGCCGAGATTGAACCAGTCTGCTGACATAGTGACGGTCGCACCTGACGAACGGGCAAAATCTATCACGAAATCAGATCCGTTTGAAGAAGTAACCTTATAGTCACCGAAAATCAGATCTACAGCAGCATATTTGAAATCATCCACAGTGGTAATCTCATAGGCTGAATTGACATTGCCCCATTCGTCATAAAGGGCACCTCTTTCAAAACGGATGTCAAAAGTAGCCTTCGGAGCACGAGGAAGGGTGATATTCACAGTCCTTTTATCCGGAGATACCTTGAATGTTGTATATACATATTCCTTGCGTGCATTTTCATTGTATATTACGCTCACAGGGTTCTCCACATTGGAGTTGGCATAGACATCGAACGGGAAGACGACGGAAACCACTGCTCCCTGACCTGCGAAAGACGATGCCGGAGCATCCTTGAAATAGCTTCTTTCAACAGCGAAGTCCACCGGGCTGTCATCCCATCCGAGGCTGTGATATGTGAAAGTATTCAAGTCAAGAGATGATTCGATGCCCAAAGCCTTGTTGCCGCTTTTGTCAACGAAAAGTCCCTTGGGGAAGCTTACCAGATAACCTGCTCCGGCTGCCGGCTTAGGGCAGTTGAAGGTAGCTACCTTACCCTCGGTGGTGATATATTCCAAAGGAAGGTTTTCCTTAGGGGTGATTTCGAGTGTGCCCCATTTCACATACTGGATTGTTGCGCTACTTTCCTTATTCACAAAGATATCCTCTGTGAAAGTCAGGGTGAGGACATTGCTCAGGACAGTCGCCTGGGCAATGGAAGGTATCTCTGTATCAGGAACATACAAATCTTCCTGCTCAACAAGTCCGAGCAGTCCGGTGTCAGTGATGGCGGCAGCGAACACCTGGTAGTTCTTGTCGGAATTGCACTCGAAGTCTATTCTTGCCTTGACTTGGTCAACGGTGCTGAACACTCCGCTTTTTATAGATGCAGAAACCTCGTCCATCAAAATGCTCTGAGCTGCCGGAACTTCATTGTCAAGTCCCTCAAGCACCACATATCCGAACTGGGAAGCACTGGCACTCTCACAAGTCAGGGTGAAGGTGACAAGATTGTCGCTGACCCTGTTCGTAGAGATTTTCACGACAGGCTTCTCTTTGCCGGCATTTTGTGTGCTGAGCCCTTCTTTGGCGCAGGAGATGGCTGCAACGAGGCAAGCAGCTGCCAATATTATTCTTAATATTCTGGATTTCATAGCTTACTATTTACGGGTCAATACAATGTCAGTATAAATCATCCAAACGCTCCCGGTATATTCTCCGGCTGTAGAGTAGATGGCTGCCGTCAGACCATAGCCTTCTTCGAACTTGAGGGTCTTCATATCTTTGCTCCATGTGCCTTCAAGCCTGTGGGACAGGCTGATCTGAGGACCCGGCTCAACTGCGCAGCAGCGGATGATCACGTCATAAGGGATGTCCGAGAACTGGAATACATTGGCCATCAATGTATTGACCTGAACATATACCTTTGAGGCATCCTCATCGAAATCCATGTACCAAACCGGCTGTTTAGAAGGATTTGCATTGGAATATTCCCTCTGGTAAGGGCCGAATCCCCAGCATACGAGGACTTTGCCTTCGTTGTTCTGGATGTCAGTGGCATTGAATCCGCCGCTGATATTGACAGGGAAGCTGACCTGGTTGCCATTGTGGTCCTTTGCAGTTGCCGTCCAGTCGCCCATGAGTTTGTCATACGGGTCGTTGTCATTGTCACGGATTTCAAGCACGGTAGTGGCCTGTGACACGCCTGCACCCTGGACATTGGTGATTGTAAGTTCAACGAATCTTGACTCATTCACTTCAGGATTGTCCTTTACCTGGAATTCAAGGAAAACCGGAGCAAGGTCGAGTCCTGCTACACGCAGACCCTTTGTCTGGGTAAAATGTATAATATCGGAGAGCTGTGCACCGTCATCAGAAATGACCTTTGCCTCAACATCGAATGAGACAGGATACTTCTTCGCTTCTCCCTTGATGTCGAACTTGATTTTGGTAAGTCCGGCACTCTCTTTCATTCTGTATTCCGTCTGGGCAAATCCGATGGTGATGTCACCGGCTCCCTCTTTCTCCTGTGAGCAGGAAACCGATGCTGTCACCGCAAATGCCAGAGCGGCAATCATATATAATATTCGTTTCATACTAATTTATCGTATAAGCAGGGTTTTGAGTCATCTGAGGATTAGCCTCCATTTCAGCTG
Source organism: Candidatus Cryptobacteroides sp. (assembly GCA_051889855.1). Classification (GTDB taxonomy): domain Bacteria; phylum Bacteroidota; class Bacteroidia; order Bacteroidales; family UBA932; genus Cryptobacteroides. Next base: position 7,048 of record JBJFDE010000116.1, read on the forward strand.
TCGGGATAGGCCAGAGGAAATACGGGTCGTCAGCAGGTCTTGAGCAGCCGGCGTAATTGTCGCCTGGCATTACAAGTGAAGCATTCTGCCCCGCTGAACGTTTGAAACCGGAATGCCAGCGCTTGAGGTCATTCATTCTGTGGCCCTCGCAGAAGAGTTCACGCACTCTTTCTTCCTTGATTTCATTCATAAGGGACGAACCTGACCATTCCTGTTCATTCCATCCGTTGATTCTGGCACTCTTGAGAGTGTTAAGGTACAATGAAGCCACGGCCTCGCCGCCAGGTTTGTTCGCAGCAGCCTCTGCTGCAATAAGATACATCTCCGAAATACGGAAGACTTTAGGCTGGTTGACATAATTGGTCACACTGCTGTAAAGTTTCGGATTGCCCGGATATTTAACCATGAGGGTGAGAGTTCCGATGACAGGAGTTGTGATATTCCTTGTGCTGAACCAGCTTGAGTAACGGATGTCACGGCTCTGGTCATAAAGATTCAGTACCCAGTCCTCAGGAACATACTGAGGGTTGTCATCTCCGATCATGCCGGAAGTGTTGTAGATGAAATATCTGAATGAGTTTCCGATATCATCCGGACCGGTCATCGCAACCTGCCAGATAGTCTCGCTCAGATTGTCATTCTTCCAGCCGTCAGCAAAAGTACCTGCATTTGAGCAAAGTGAATACTTGCCACCGTCAATCAGGCCTTTGGCTGATTTGAGGGCCTCGTCATAATTGTGCATATAGAGCATAACCCTTGCATTGAGAGCCTCAACGACATCTGCGGTCACATAAGCAGAGTTCGGAGTGCCTTCCGAAAGCACATATTCCTTAGCGACATTCAAGTCAGAAACAATCTGCTGGTAAGTTTCTTCGAGAGTGTTGCGTGCAGGATATTTTGAAGAGTCACCTGTAGGGTCATATTTGGTTACAATCGGGACTCCTGCCTTGTCTGAAGCGGTCTCAGGGTCATAGTCCTCGCAGAAGAACTGGGCAAGGAGCAGATACATGTGTGCCCTGATATAGGATGCCTCACCATAAATCTGGCGGACCTGCACCGCGTCATCTTCCGAAAGGGTGCCTTGGGAAAGAAGTTTCTGGGTGCCCTCGATCAGGAAGTTTGCATTACCGATATAGGCATAGACTCCGAACCAGACATCGGCGGCAGTGGAATTGGATGCGGTCACCTGATAGCTGTAGAAGTCACCGTCAAAATTACCGAAATTCTTCACTGCATGGAATGAATCAGCCTGAAGCTCAGGCACATAAACAAATCCGCCGGAGAAGCAGTACTTCATTCCGGAATAGAGTCCGTTGAGGAAGGACTTACAGTCAGCAAGGCTCTCCATTGACTCCTCCGTATTGATGGCATCGTCCGGGAATCTGTCCAGATTGCAGGCAGAAACCGCTGCAACAAGAAGAGCCAGAAGCGAAGCCTTGATATTGATATTTATTTTGGTCATATTATTATCCTCCTAAAAAACGATTTCAAATCCACCTACAATCTGACGGGAGTTAGGGTACATACCGGAAGTTGCATTTGCATATCCCACCCCTGGGTCATATCCCTCAAACTGAGTGACAGTAAAGAGGTTACGTCCTGTCACATAGAACTTCAATCCGCTCAGCACCTTGGTTTTCTTCAGGACTGAAGAAGGAAGGCTGTAGCTGATGGAGAGATTCTTCAGACGCAGGAAGGCTGCATTGGAGAACCTTGAAGTATCATGGTAGAACGGAGTACCGTATTTAGGAATGTCTGTTTCCTGGCCCGGCTCAGTCCAGATATTG
>JBJFDE010000117.1:0-2411 GCA_051889855.1 Candidatus Cryptobacteroides sp.
CATCATCGTCCGTGCTTGCGATTTCAAAGACTATGCTAAGAGTGCATATTATCATAGTACAAATTTTGCTGGGATAGTCAATCTCCTCAGTATCAATGCTTGTACTGTAAGCGGTTTCGCTACCGGCCAGGGTGTCTTCGATATCCGCAAGGGTACTTACACTACTGTCATCATTGAAAACTCAACAATTTACAATGGTGGACGTGATTTCCTCCGTGCTGATGCCGGTATTGTTAACAACTCACTCGCTGTTAAGAACAATACTTTTGCTTCCACCGGAGTGGGTGCAGGAAACGGTCTCCTTTGGGTACGTTCAACTCCTAACAGCTATGTAGTAGCCAACAACCTCTTCCTCAATGAGACAGGAGCAGAAGGTACCAAGACTCTCCTTGCAAAGGCTGGTGCAACCAAGGCAGAAATGAGCAACAACCACTTCTTCAACTGCGATGCTGCCAACTTCTGGACTGGAACTTACGTTCAGGAAGAAGGCACAGCAAACGGTGGTTCCGTTCTTGAAGTTGACCCATGTGAAAACTCAGCAGAATTCAAGCTGACTCTCACAAACCAGGCTCTCAAAGACGCCAAGGTCGGAGATCCTCGCTGGAGATAATATTTTCAGCTCATATAAATCAGCCTCTTCCGGTTTCGTACGGGGGAGGCTTTTTTATGTTTATCGGGTTCTTCAGCATAGTTTTTCTAAATTTTCCGTTATCGGGCACGGAATTTTTTGGACAGTACAGAAATATTTTATACTTTTGACCTCCGGATAATGGCCGAAAACGCCCTTTTCTTTTGTAATATATTGATAATTAAATAATAACACAAAATTATGAAAGTCAACAGCGAAGTTAGATATGCTTCACATCCGGCGGATGCGAAGCATTATGACACAAAACAGTTGAGAGAGAACTATCTTATCGAGAATGTCTTTACAGCTGACCAGATCAATATCGTTTATACAATGCACGACAGGATGATAGCCGGAGGTGCAATGCCGGTAGAAGAAGTCCTGGAGCTCAAGCCTATTGATATCCTGCGCAATGAGTTTTTCCTTGGCAGAAGGGAAATAGGTATTTTCAACGTCGGAGGCAAGGGTGTAGTCAAGGCAGATGACAAGGAATATACTCTTGAGTATAAAGAAGCTCTTTATCTTGGCCGTGGTGACCGCAAGGTGACTTTCGAAAGTGCAGACAAGGCCAATCCTGCAAAGTTCTATTTCTGCTCTTCTCCAGCTCACTGCACTCATCCTGACCATCTTACTACTCGCGCAGAGGCTGTCAAGATGGAACTTGGTACTCTTGAAGAGAGCAACCATCGTATAATCAACAGAATGCTTGTCAAGGAGGTCGTTCCTACTTGCCAGCTCCAGATGGGTATGACTGAGCTTCAGCCAGGCAGCACCTGGAACACAATGCCTGCTCACACCCACGAGCGTCGCATGGAGGTTTATTTCTATTTTGAAATTCCTGAGGATCAGGCTGTTTGCCATTTCATGGGCCAGCCGCAGGAGACTCGTCACATTTGGATGCACAATGAGCAGGCTGTCATTTCTCCTGAGTGGAGCATACATTCTGCCTGCGCTACCAAGAACTATACTTTCATCTGGGCAATGTGCGGCGAGAACCTTGATTACAATGATATGGACGGCTGCGCTACTGTCAATTTGAAATAGATTTCTCAGCTCGCTTCGCTCGTTCGAAATGACATTGTTATCATACGGCCGCTATTTCGAAATGACATTGTAATCAATAGGCCGCTATTTCGAAATGACATTGTTATCAATAGACTGCTGTTTCGAAATGCCAGTGTTGTCATGTCGAGCGAAGTCGAGACATCTGGTACTATAAGTAAAACCAATAATAATTATAAAATCATGGTAAATTTTTCACTCGAAGGTAAGGTTGCCCTTGTAACAGGAGCATCTTACGGAATCGGATTCGCCCTCGCAACTGCTTTTGCTGAGGCTGGTGCAAAAATCGTGTTCAACGACATCAAACAGGAACTCGTTGACAAAGGTCTCGCTGCCTACAAGGAAAAAGGCATCGAAGCTCATGGTTATGTCTGCGACGTAACAAATGAGGATCAGGTTAATGCAATGGTTGCAAAGATTGCTGAGGAGGTTGGTCCGGTCAATATCCTTGTGAACAATGCCGGCATCATCAAACGTATCCCTATGGTTGAGATGACTGCTGCGGAGTTCCGTCAGGTTATCGACATCGACCTCAACGGTCCGTTCATCGTTTCTAAGGCCGTCATCCCTGGAATGATCAAGATGGGCGGCGGAAAGATTATCAACATCTGCTCAATGATGTCAGAGCTCGGCCGTGAGACAGTTTCTGCTTATGCAGCTGCAAAAGGCGGTCTGAAGATGCTCACCCGCAACATCGCTTCAGAGTACGGTGAGTACAACA
>JBJFDE010000118.1:0-2408 GCA_051889855.1 Candidatus Cryptobacteroides sp.
AGTAGCTTGAAACTGTGAAAACGTGACGGAGCTGCAGCTCGTACGGCTCGAATGTGAGACGCATCCGGGAGTCTTTCGCATTGCCGGAAGCCTTGTTGCAATTACTTCCAGAACAACCGCCAAGCAGCGTTGCCCCGCCTATTGCAGTCCCGCCAACCGCTACGGCGGCACTTCCCGCTGCCGCCTTCTTCAAAAAATCCCTGCGGTCCATATTCAGATACTACTCTTCAATGCTGCCAAAAGCCTTCTCCAAAGCACTGTCCAATTTGTCAACAGCACTCTCAAGAGCCTCTTCGTCAATGAGGTTATTGAAGAATGATTCAATGTTTTCCGCATTCTCGTCAATTCCGGAAGCGAATCCGTCGAGATATGAAGGAAGAATCTCACCGAGTTTCTTCAGATAGTCACCTGCCTTTGCCATACCGTTCTTAAGCATCAGTGCGTGATAACGGCCTATTGCACTGGCGGCCATCTGCTTCTCTTCATCCGTGTACTCCTGTTCGGAATTCAAATATTGCTCAAGAAGCTGCTGATATGCTTCATTGGACTGCTTCCAGTCTTCTGCGCTGTATTCTTCAGCCTTGGTTTCAGCTTTCTCCACGAATTCGTCAAGCTTCTGGGGAATGGTCTGAACGGCGCAGGATGCCATGATAGCGGCAGCCAGCACACAAATAACTAATCGGATTGTTTTCATAAGTCATGGACATTTGTCATTCTTCAAAAATAAACATTTTTGGCGTAATGACAAATGCCTTGTCTGTTTTTTTAGATTCATCAGTTGATTATCATGAATTATTGCTATCTTGCAATATCCATCAATAACAGATTAAGAATATGATAAAAAGAATATCATTGTTGACAGCATTGTCTGCATTATGCACATTAACCATCAATGCACAGGAAATCAAGAAGATAGATGCGACGATGCAGGACTATGTCGAGTTGCTGAAGGCCAAAGGTTATGAAGCCTGGCCGTTCGATATCTCTTGCCTTAAGGACAGTACTTACACACTTGCTTTTGAAGTGAAGGAGTATACGGGAGGGCAGGAATCCGAAATATCTTCCAAACAATACAGGGGAAGGAAAAACAGGACAATGGTAAGCGATTTTATGTGGCGGGAGCTGAGTACGGAAGAGTTGGAGGATATAAAACGCAACTCGTACGATTATGAAAAAGGGGTATATTCACTTGCAGAAAAGATTATGATCGGCTTTACACCCAATGATGTCGATTCTGTCGCATATGCGAGAATATCAATAGAGAACATGGGTTCGATGGCCGTAGATTTGAAACTGAAACCTATAGATAATCCATTGTATGAAAAGCCTTTGTACAAATATCTGAGCCGCCCTTTCAAGCCAGGCAAGTTTGAAGAGGGGAAATTCATTCCTCTTGTGCTGTACTGTTCATTCTGGTATGACGCAAAGCATAATATAGTCAGATGCTGCGGGGCAAAGGAGATTGACCCGTCAATGACCTCCGAGATTCTCAAGGACTCACCGCATTATTATGTCATCGGGGTAAGTTTCTCTACGGCCAACAGGCGGATCAAGGAGTGAAAAGTAGTTGTATGACCAATGATAAACCCCGTCTATGGCCTGATGGTGACATTCTTCCCGTCAATCTCGTAATGGAAAGCCGTGGTTGCTGAAAGCTTTTTCAGTATATGTTCACAGGAAACAGACGGGTCGGAGAACGACGCATAAAAGCACAGGGATTTCAAATCTTCAGATTCAAATGGCAAAGCAGACCGCTATAGTCCCGAAATCTTCGACAGCGGATGGAACTGCTATATGACTTACCCATACTGGATTGCCAGACGAAATGGGATGCGGCTCGTCAATATGGCGAAATGCGGTGCGATGATAGGTATAAATGAGGGTCGCAATTGTGAAAGTTTTGTCAGGGGAAAGCTATACCAGATACCTGAGGATGCAGATTATATCCTCTTGAAATTCGGCATCAACGATTCTTGGAATATGCCGTTGGGAGAACCAGAAGACACGGTTGCAACCACCTTCCACGGTGCCTGGAATATCACCTTATCATATCTCAAAGAGAAAATGCCGGATGTTAAGATTGGCGTAATTGTCTCGAACCACTGCAAATCGAGGGAATGGGGCGAGGCCGTCATCTCCCTGTGCAGGAAATATGACATACCTTATCTTGATGAGGAAAGCGATGAAGTCCCGTATTTCTATGGGCAGAAGTTCAAGGACTACCCGCAGAAAGACAAGGACAGGAAGAATGAGTCATATTGCTGCAGTCCGGAAAACGGTCATCCCAATGTGGATGCTCATAAAATCGAGAGCCATATCGTGGAGAAATTTCTCATTCAAGTTCTTGATGCGAAATAATCAGGTTCTGAAAACAATTGTTTGCAACATTTTATTTGTATCTTTGCCCA
>JBJFDE010000119.1:0-2406 GCA_051889855.1 Candidatus Cryptobacteroides sp.
TTCTTTGAGCGAAATGTGCTCAATATACTGAATGGATTATACATTCCTTCAGCATCTTCCGAGAAATGATAACCGTCGTACATATCCTTCAGCTTCTTATAGCACTCATATATACTCAATCGGTTGGCATCAGCAAGCTCAGCAATACTGTCTTCGAAGTATTTGTGTAGGTCATTCTCTGAAATTCCACAAATGCCAGAATATTCAGGTTCCATCGAAATGTCAGTCAGGTTGTTAAGGGTGCTGAACACACTCAACTTACCGATTTTAGACACTCCTGTCAGGAAGCAGAATTTCGTCTGCTCGCCCATAGATTTGATTACACCATAAAAACCTTGGAGAACTGCTCTATAGTAATCGGAAAGTTCTTTTTTATCGAGATTATTTACAATCGGTTTGTCGTATTCGTCGATAAGAATGACAACCTGTTTTCCAGTCTTTTCGCAAGCTACGTTGATGACATCGACAAATCTCGACTCCAAATCGCTGTATCGGGCAGTCAAGCCAAATTCACTCTCCCAACTGTCCAAATGCCGGGTCAATACGGCAATCAGATCCTCAGGATACATATATTTGCTGCCGTTCAAATCCAGATGCAAAACAGGATATTCAGTCCAGTCCTTTTCCAACTGCTCCATCGCCAGTCCCTCGAACAACTCTTTCTTACCCTTGAAATAGGCTTCCATTGTGGATACAAGAAGGCTCTTGCCGAACCTACGTGGTCGGCTGAGAAAGTAGTATGTGCCAGTGGTTACTAATCTATGTAGTAACGCAGTTTTGTCTACATATGCATAACCTTCCTTGCGGATTTTCTCGAAATTCTGTATGCCTATAGGGTACAACATATCTTTATCGGTTTCTGTTACGGGCAAAGATACAAATTTATTGCTACAATCACTCACGTTGCACATAATACAATGAATGTTTTTGATTTAAATCACAATATCCATCACAACCACACCATCCCAGTCGCTGACCGTAATCATCACCTGCTGCTTTTCCAAATCAAGAGCGACACTCACATCAGCCAGATCCTCCGCAGCCCAGTCATACCCACTTCGAGCAATATATTCCCCAAGCGGCAACCGATCCACAACGATCCTTTCACCGTCATACCCGACCTGATCGGGTATCTCCAGCATCACCAGTTCCAACGAATTATCCACCTGTCTCGGCACTCTTACCCGATACACCCCGTCCTCCGGAATAGGAGCATACCGAAAATCCCCATCCAACGGCATCAAGTCCCAGACAGAGACTCCGGCAACATTGCCCCAGACCTCAATATCATATGGCGACACATACCCCTCATCGCCAAGAGTAACAGACACGGTACAGAACTCCTTATGCAGCTCCACATCACACAAAACACTCTCGCACCTGGTATGATACATCTTGAAGAACCCATACAGACTATCCATCTGCTCACCAACAGGAATCCTGATCTCATTCCCGTCATACCCGGCTCGACCGGGTATCTCATCGCCAAAAGCCACAGCCGACACCCCGACCGACCCTCTCGGTACCTCATACTCCAAAGTCCCGGCATCAGCCCTTACTGCCTCCGTCATCTGATATTCATAATCCACAGCATCCTCATCAGAATTCCCACGCAACCGCAGAACAAGATCATTGTCATTCCCGACCTGATCGGGCATCTCCACCGTCATCCAGCAAGGACACCCGCTCCTGTCCTCCTTGATCGAACAGGAAGACAAGAGCAGCATCCCAGCCATCCACATTACAAACAAACTTCTATTCATAGCCATATATATCATAACCATCCACAGTATAACCTACCTGAATATCCTCCATCTGAAGTTCACTCCACTCTGCCACACTCTCTATTGCAGCATCAATAGCATATTTCTGAATATACTTATTCGAATATCTCGACCCGAGATTCTTCAGTGTGATATTCTGTACCTTATATGTCATCCCGGCGATAAGTTCCCTAAGAGAAATAATGTAGAAATAAGGTACTCCGTCAAACTCCACCTCAATGACAAGTTTCTGACAGTCATCCTGTGACTTGTAATCACCAATCAGGTAGCAATAGGAATTCCTGACCATATTCATAGTATAGAACACCTTGCCCACTTCACAAGACTGTCCTGCAGTATTGTTCGACGCACTGCATAAAATGCCTTCTTCATCTCCGAAGATATGACAACTGGCAGTCAATTGATCGCCTTCAGCATTCACCACCAGTTCACCTTCCCCAAGCAGACTGTTATAGTTCAACAGATAAGGAAAATCTTTGGCAAGTTTACCCTCACCACCATATTCCACCAATGAAAAGGTGTCGTCAAAGGTATTCTTGTAGGGAATATCAATATCATTGCAACTGATGTACGAACCCCTGCCGGGGAGCGTCAGCTGGTGCTGCCGGAGGTTTGGAGAGCC
>JBJFDE010000120.1:0-8802 GCA_051889855.1 Candidatus Cryptobacteroides sp.
AACGTGCCATTTGAAGGTGTTCATCAGACCGCTATGTTTTTCCGCCGTACAGTAGATGAGCTTGCTTCCGTCGCCTATAGGGTCTTCTCCGAGCGCGTTGTAGTTCTCATAATATGAACTTGTACTCTTCAGTGCCCATCCTGAGAATCCTCGTACGCACTCTCCGCCGAACGGCCACTCGCTGAAGTCCTCGAAGAGGATGATTTCACCTGCTGCTGCAGTACTTGAAGGCATGGTAACGACCTTGGAAGCTTCTGTAGTCACTTTGACTGTCTTGCTTACCTCAAATGATGTATCTGTCACTTTTACCCAGTAATCCTTTCCTGAATCAAGTCCTGATACCATGAACTGAGGAGAAACCTTAAATGGAATGTTCCTTGTACTTGAGAAAATGCTCTGCTTAGCTGCAAACTTGAATGATGAATGCAGGTCTGTGCAAGCCTCATCCTTATAGGTTGCGAGTGTATATGTGGAAGCAAAATCGAAATCAAAGTTTTCATAATCGCTGAGAGTCCACCTGATTCCATATTGAGACTCGTTGACGAATACAATCTCAGCCTTGAGCTCAGGTTTGGCGATTTCCACTACAGAGGTGGTAATGATTTCTGAATCATACTCATTTGCTGATGCCTCAGATACGACAGACTGCAATGTAACATAATATCTATGTGTAGGAGTAAGCTTGGTGAACTGAACCGATGTAGTATTTACGTACTTGGTTGCAAGAGCCTCAGTTCCGTTTTCTTCAAATATCTCAGCCTTGAAAAGAGAGCATCCGGGAACAATGCTCCAGCTTGCATTCACGTTGACGCCATTCGCTTCAACTTTTACATTTGCAGGGGCCTCAAGCTTTTCAAATACATATCCTGCAGTACCGATTTTCTTTACTGTAGTTTCAGAATTGAATTCCGGCTGGATATGGCTTATTGCTGTAATCTCAAACATGTATTCCCCTGACTGAATGCTGTCAAAAGCATAGCTTGTCTTGTCAGTCTCCACAGAATATTTGAAATTAGGATTTGCAGTTGAATATATGGTCAGTGCGTAGGCATCGGCATTTTCAACAGACGGCCACTCTACTGTAATCGAAGTCTCTGAAGGATAAGTCTTAATCTCTGAAGCCTCAATTGCCCTGAGAGGTTCGGTAAGTTTCACGACAGAAGTCGAAACAACGATGCTGTCAACATTGAAACGTGTAGTCTTGATGTTTGCTGAGTTCTCAGTAGAAACCTTGATCCTTGTAGCAGGAGTAGCTCCGTCAATTCGGAATGAGCGTACTGTCCATTTCCTGCCAGCGGCATCAGCCTGAGCCGGGAAATTTTCAGTAGTAAGGGTTCCTCCGACAACTGCTCCGCCGCCTTCGGCAGTGATTTCAATTGTTCCGTCAGTTTTGTCGAAACGAAGGAATTTCATGGTGAGGGTAACAGTTGTCTCTCCCTTGAGGTTTGAAAGGGCAGGAAGCTGGAACCAGCCATAATTCGAACCAGTACCCACTTTGAGGTAACCCGGATGCTCGTAGCATCTTGCACCGCTCCATCCTGAAAGACCTCTGTCTTCCCTGTATGCCTTGATGTCATACTGTTTCCAGCTCTCGTTTGAATCGCCGAAGACATCATAGGTTCCATCCTGGTCGAGTTTTGCAAATGGCTGCCACATATCTTCCGGTGCGTTCCAATAATATGTCTGTTTGCCTTCTACACCGATTCCCGGAGCATTGTTCGGATAATCACCTCCGAATACCATTTTGTCGAATGTCTGTATATATACAATGTCAGGTGAGAGGATATTGCCTGTGATTGATTCAGAAGCGACCTCCTTGCCTGCAACTTTGACACTTGCATTGAGGGAAACTGTGCCGACTCTTGATACTATACCTTTTACAGGAACACTGAATGAACCGTTGCCTTCAGAAGCAATGATGAATTCGGTGCTTGGAGCAATGCTCAAAGCCTCATCACCTGAAATATTAGCTTCAATTACAACTTTTTCTCCTCCGGCAGCCTTGCTGTATTTTACAAGGATGGCAGCTGCAGCCGATTCGCCTTTAGTAAGCGTTCCGGTCAGAACAGGTTTTTCAATGGTGAACCGTCCGTCTGCCTGAGTTACTTTTACAGATGCGGAATATGTACCGTTTTCAGAAACGATACGGATACTTCCTTCTCTGGATTCACCTGAATTGCGTTTTGCCGTAATGGTGACTTTCTGGAAATCTGTGCCGTTGCCAATCACAGGATCAGAAGCGTCCGGACTGACTGACAACCAATCTGATTCAGAAACCGCGTGCCACTGACCGTTGTACCTTACTGTCACGGTTGCTGTGGCTCCTTCATTATAAGCTATGTTTACAGCATCCGTATCCCTTCTCAGATTCGGGTTCACTTCTTCCTTGACACAAGAAGAGAATGACATTGCGAAAGCAGAAAGGATGACTGCAGAAACAAGGCTTCTGATGTTGATATTCATACTTTTGTCAATTTGGGTTTGTGGTTATTCCCATCAAACTCTCAAACCGGACTGCGTTATATGGTTCACGCTACAAATGTAATTAAATTAATTGAATTTGAAAGTCTTTTATTCGGAAAATGATGAAAAATGAAAAAATATTTTGAAAATTTATTTAAATTATGATGTGAAATGAAAAAAGAATCCTATATTTGTGGCACGAGAATATTTAATGAAATCTCATCGGCTCTTTTGGCTGTTGTTTTATATGGTTCACAATCAGCGGAATGCTGGCATATAAAATTAATAACTAAAAGAAACGAAATGAAAAATATCGAAGCTAAAACAAAGCCCTGCGTATCCCATAAGGCGAAATGGGGAGGGATTTTTGTTGCATTGTTTCTGTTCGTTTGCTCTTTGCCTTCGGCCTATGCCCAGACAAAGAGTACTGTAACGGGACAGGTGGTTGATGCATCCGGTGAGCCGGTTGCAGGAGCCTTTGTGTCTGTTCCTGGAACAGGACTCGGTACAATAACTGATATGGACGGAAAATACACAATCTCCGTCACACAAGGCAATCCACTTGAATTTTCTTTCCTGGGATTCAAGTCACAGACAATTACAGTCGGACAGCAGGCTGTCATCAACATCACCCTTCAGGCAGACAATACCTCTCTTGATGAATCAGTCGTTGTCGGATATGGTGTACAGAAACGCCGTGATATCGTAGGGGCAGTCGATGTGCTCAAGACCGAAGACATTCAGGACAGGACCGGTTCTGCAATGAACATGTCCCGTGCCCTTCAGGGCAACGTTCCGGGCCTCACTCTTACTTTCACCGACGGTAAGCCAAGCCGTGGAGCTACAGTCCGCATCCGTGGTAATGAGACCTCAATCGGTTCAGGCGGATCGGCCCTCGTTCTCATTGATGGTGTAGAAGGCGACATGAACTCTGTCAACCCTGAGGATATTGAGTCTGTAACCGTCCTCAAAGATGCTTCATCTACAGCGGTTTATGGTGCGCGTGGAACATTCGGAGTCATTCTCCTCACCACTAAGAATCCGCAGAAAGGTTCTGCAAAGATTACTTATAACGGAACAGTCAACTTCTCCCAGAGGACAGTGAAGCCTCAATTTGTGACAGACGGTTATCAGTGGACAACCGACTTCCTCGAGGCTTACAACAACTGCCGTCTTGTTGACCCTACGGGTATCAACAACTCATTTGCATTCTCCCGTGAATGGTATCAGGAACTCGAACGCAGAAGCAATGACCCTTCTCTCGATGCCGTCCGCATCAATACTCAGGGCAATTACGAGTATTTCGGAAATACCGACTGGTACAGCCTCTTCTATAAGGACTGGACAATCAGCCACCAGCACAATATCAATGTTTCAGGAGGAAATGACATCGCTTCCTATTATGTTTCCGGCCGTGTCTTCGACCAGGATGGCATATATAGGGAAGGAAATGACAAATACCGCACTTACAACGTATCTGCAAAGGGTAATGTGAACATCCGCCCATGGTTCCGGGTTGAGAACAAGACTGAAATCACCTATTTCCAGTCTCACCAGCCGACCAACCACACCGGAGTGAGCATCAACAACTACAATCCTATCCGTATGATGTCTCATCAGGCCTATCCTATGACCATTCCTTACAACCCTGACGGAACCTGGACCAATGCCGCCGTTTATTCCGGCTATGCAGGATTCGTTGAGGGAGACTCATGGAGAAAGGATAAGAAGTTCACTGTGACCAACAAGACTACGGCAACTATCGACATAATCAAGGATGTGCTCACTGCAAAGGCAAGCTTTGCATTCTACAATCGCAACAGCACGATCGTGCGTTCAATTGCCCAGCACACTTATTACACAGCTCCCGGTATCAGCTCTCAGCGTCCTGCAGGCTCAATGTACACTGAAACTGACAACAACCAGCAGAGACTCACAGGAGATGCAACTCTCACTTACACTCCGAAGCTCGGTCCGAACAACAACCTCACCGTCATGGCAGGATGGAACATCGAGGACCTCAAATACAAGTCAAAATATACCTCACGTCAGGGAATGATTGATTCGAGCATGCCGAACTTCAGCCTTGTAGATGGAGAGAACTTCGAAATCAAGGACAATGGTTCATACAACTCAGGACTTGTCGGCGTATTCTACAGGGTTGCCTACAACTACAAGAGCCGTTATCTTATCGAGCTCAGCGGTCGTGGAGACGGTAACTCCCGCTTCCCTGCAGGCCAGAAATGGGGATATTTCCCTTCAGGATCAATCGGATGGCGTATTTCAGAGGAGCCTTTCATGAAAGGTGCCGACTGGCTTGACAACCTCAAGATCCGCCTCTCTGCCGGTACAGCAGGTAATGGTCTGATCAGCAATGCTTATGCATATATGTCAACAATGGGCCTGAGCAAGAGTTCAGTAGTGGATAATGGAAACATTTTCAAATATACATCCGCACCTTCTCCTATTCCTGACGGATTGACTTGGGAGAAAGCCACCACCTATGACATCGGACTCGATTTCGAGGCTCTCAACGGAAGGCTCAATTTTACAGCCGACGTTTATCGCAGGATGACTACCGATATGTATGTTTCAGGTGACGAACTTCCTGCAGTCTATGGCAACTCTGCACCTAAAGGCAACTATGCAGACATGAAGACTGACGGATGGGAGCTCAGCCTCGGTTGGCGAGACAGCCACATGGTGGGCGGACACGCTCTTAGCTACAGCATCAAGGCAGCAGTTTGGGACAGCCGCAGTTTCATCACCAAATATACATCCAAGACAGGTACACTTCCTACCAACTTCGCAAACCACTATTATGAAGGAATGGAACTTGGTGAACTTTGGGGCTATGTCTGCAACGGACTTTATCAGTCTGAAGAGGATATCCTTGAGCATGGAAAGGATTATTCTCAGTTCAAATCTGAGAAATGGTCTCCAAAGCCTGGTGATCCAAGATATGAAGACCTGAACGATGACGGCAAGATAAGCAAGGGAGACGGTACCATCAACAACCATGGAGACCTCAAGGTCATTGGTAATACAAACCCTCGCTATCTCTATAGCCTCAACCTCGGAATCAACTGGAATGGAATTGGTCTCAGCGCAATGCTTCAGGGTGTCGGAAAACGCGACTGGTATCCTGCCAAGGAGTCCAACCTCTTCTGGGGTAAATACGGCCGTCCATACAGTATTGACATTCCTGCTCATGCTGACCGTTGGAGCGAAGAGAATCCGGATGCATACTGGCCACGCCTTGTCGGCTACAATGCTTCAAATACAAACGGTATCCTCTCTCAGCCAAACACACGTTATCTCCAGAGCGCAGCATATCTCCGCCTGAAGAACCTCACCATCGACTATACTTTCCCTAAGAAAGTTGTCGAGTCTATGAAACTCCAGGGCCTCAAGGTATATGTTACAGGCGAGAATCTCCTCACTTGGACTCCAATGAGAAAATATGCTGTCAACTATGACCCTGAGAACATCTACGCAGGTGACGGTGACTTCCTCAATACAAAGGGAAGCGACGGTTCGGGAGACGGTGAAGGTTATCCTGTAATGAGAACATTTACAATCGGTTTGAGCATAACATTCTAAAGATGAAAACAATGAAAAAATCAATAATATTGCTGGCCGGTACACTTCTTCTGGCATCATGCTCCGACTTCCTTACAAGGACACCGGAGGCATCGTTCAACTCCGAGACATATTTCAAGAATGAAGGTTCATTGAAGACATACATCAACGGTTTTGTTCAGAAATATACTCCGGATGCACTCGATATCTGTACTGGTGATGCATATTCGGATATTTGCGTGACTCCACAGTCAACTGGTTATCTGACAGACTATTGGGATGCAGACAAACAGACAGGCTGGAGCAGCAGCAACTGGAATATGCTGTACAATGTAAACTGGTTCCTTGCAAACTTCCGTTCAACACCGGGAGTTAGCGAGGAGGCTCTCAACCACTATGAAGCGACAGCCCGTTTCTGGAGAGCTTATTTCTATTATGAAAAGGTCAAGACTTTCGGAGATGTGCCTTGGTATGACACTCCTATCGATGCCGAGGACTATGATGCTTTATATAAAGGAAGGGATGATCGTGACTTTGTCATGACCAAGGTTCTTGAAGACCTCAACTTCGCATGCGAGCACCTTTACAGTTCTTCCGAGTGGACAAACGGCGCACAGATAAACAAGTACATTGCACTTGCATATAAATCAAGAGTTTGCCTGTTCGAAGGCACATACAGGAAATATCATTCTGTAAATCCTTCTACCCAGAAACCTTGGCCTGATGCATCTCTTCAGGGCAAATTCATCGACGAGTGTATAAAGGCATGCGAGGAACTGATCAATTCCGGAGCCTACAGCATCTATTCTGCAGGCAATGTAAGAGGACAGTACCGTGAGCTCTTCACTAAAGAAGCAGTGAACAGAACAGAGGTCATCTGGGCACGCGAATACAGTGCTTCGCTTAATATCGGACATGAGGTGACCTGGCGTTTTGCCGCTGGTGGCTATGGCGGAAGTTTTTCAGGAAGCCATGACTTCGTGAGAATGTTCCTCAATCTTGACGGAAGCCGCCGTGAGGCTGAAGTAGAGGACTTTGTCACTGAAATGACAGGCAGAGACTGGCGTCTTACCCAGATTTTCATGGGTCCGGACTATACAAAAACAAAAGGTGGTGTTCAAAATGTCAAAACTGCTCCTAACTTTGCAGTCACAAGAACCGGATATCACGTCTGCAAATTCACTCTGGATGATACAGCCTATGAGGCTTCGGCCACTGCAACCAATGCAATGCCTATTCTCCGCTATGCTGAGGTGCTCCTGAACTATGCAGAAGCAAAATGGGAGAAAGGCGAGTTCAATTCTGCTGTTTGGGACCAGACCATAAGGCCTATCCGTGAACGTGCCGGCGTTTCAGGTGAAATTCCGTCAAGTGCAGACCCGTTCCTTGCTGAATACTATGGAATGAACGACAACATGGCACTCGAAATTCGCCGTGAAAGGGCAATTGAGCTTTATATGGAAGATTTGAGGACCGACGACCTTGCACGTTGGCACAAGGGAGACCTCCTTACCCGTGCATGGTATGGTATCTATGTGCCTGCAGCCGACGTTCCGTTCGATTTGAACAATGACGGACAGAACGATGTCTGCTTCTACACAGAAAAGGCTGGAAACGAGAGCGGTGTGGTATATCAGAAACTCGACGGAACCCGTGAGCTCTCTGAGAATGGACTTCTCAAATACAACATCAAGAGAAATTGGGAAGAGAAGATGTATATCAGACCTATTCCTCGCTCTGCCCTTGTAGTGAATCCGGATCTTGGACAGAATAAACTTTGGGAATAATCATAAGAGTGATTCATGAGAAGAAAAGCATATAGATTTTCTGTTTGCGTGTTGGTTTTTTCAGCAATGTCCTTTTCCTGCACCAAACCAGGCCAGGAAGAAGGCCCGGACAACAATCCGACCGACAAAATCGAGGTCAGTCTTGAAGAAGGAATGGACTATTGCGGTGTTGTTACCGATGCTGATGGTAACCCTGTTTCAGGGGTTACCGTCAGTGACGGTTTCAATTGCACGGTAACAGATTCACAAGGCATATATCAATTGAAGAAGGGCAGCGACTTTTCAGCAATGGTCAATATTTCCATCCCTGCCGAATATGAAGTTCCCCTTGAAGACGGCCTTCCATGCTTCTGGAAGAAAATCGAGAAGGGACAGGCAAGATATGACTTCGTCCTCAGGAAATCAGCTGTTCCTGAGAATGAGTTCTATCTTTTCACCCTTGCCGATCCTCAGTGCCAGAACAATGACCGTCATACTGTCCGTTTCTCGGCTGAAACCGTGCCGGATCTGAAGGCTACCGCTCAGAAATATGGAGCACAGGCCCCTGTTTATGCTATAACTCTCGGAGATATCGGATACAATACCTCAAGCAAGGAATATAATGTCGGCAGTGCGATATTTGCCAGCATGAAGAGGGCGATGCATGTTGACAAGACATCAGTTCCGGTATTTCAGGTCATGGGCAACCATGACAATAATCTGATTGCAGAGAACAAGTCCTATTCTGTTGAAAAAGACATTGAGATGGAGAAATTTTTTACAAAGTTCTTCGGCCCGGTCAATTATTCATTCAACAGAGGCAATGTACACATCATTGCAATGGATGACATCCTCTGCACCAATCCTGAAAGTACATACAAATGTGGGTTCAGGGACGACCAGGTGGAATGGCTCAACGAACAATCCCGTTTGATATGTATTTCTGACTTTTGCTACACGACAAGCATCTACGATTGCACATATATCCACA
>JBJFDE010000121.1:0-2398 GCA_051889855.1 Candidatus Cryptobacteroides sp.
GGGCAAACCACGACGTGAAACATAATTACTGGAACTACCATAAATGGGGCGAAGATGATTCTCTTCTATGGAGCGGCAAGATTGATCCTGCAGATTGGCCTGTGATCGTTAAAAGAATTATCACACAATACTTCTCACGTCCGAACTACACCAAGATAGATGGGAAGCCGGTCTTTGCAATGTTCAGCGCAAGCCTGTTCATCAAGAGTTTCCCGAGCCCGGAAGAAGCCGTCGCGGCAATGGATTATTTCCGTGAAGAAACAGTCAAGGCAGGATTCCCCGGACTTCATTATATGATGATGAACGGAGACGGACCGAAATTCAATGAAGAAGGAATAGACAGGTACCACAGACATTCACGCCTTAACCCTGACAGCTGGGCATGGTACAATATGGGAGGGTTCGACACCGATTACATTAAGCATAACGAAAATGCCGTCGCTATCCGCAATGCATGGGATGAATATGCAGACATCCCCGTATTCCCTACGGTATCAATAGGTTGGGACGACACTCCAAGATTTCCGGAAAAAGGAGAAAACGATGTGACAAGATGGAATCACAGCCCAGAAGTATTCAGGCAATATCTGCAGATTGCAAAGGAATATGCAGACAGCCACAGCCAGGGGCAGCCTCGCTTTGTTCTGATAAACGCATGGAACGAATGGGTCGAAGGCAGCTACCTCCTCCCGGACAAAGTGAACGGCTTCGGTTATCTTGAAGCCGTCCGTTCGGTATTCGGTCCCTGCCGCTAATCAACTCATACATTGAGCAAAATCAATCTCTGACTCAGATTAAATCAAACCAAGCTAAAGTTTGGCCATGTGGTAGCCGAGTGCTTTCAGCCGCATGGCCATTCCTGCAAGATAGAGCTGGTGAAGGCAAGCCACATAAGCCTTGAAAGCCTCTGCAGTTCCAGGCTCGACCGGAGCATGGCGGAGCAAGGAATTGACCCTGGCTGCACAATCGGCGACAATATCGGAGGTCTTTGCAGCCTCGGCTGCATTCAATTTCAGAATATCCTCAAGGACATATTCGTCGAGACAATCATAGCCCCTGGCACCTCTGATCCATGAATACATATCCTGCAATGTCGAATACTTTTCCCAATCTTCATCCCAGAAGTTGGCAACAGCCATTCCGATGAACATCATCCATCCGAGGGATACCTCCGGATAATCCTTGAATTCACGCACTCCATCCTGAATATAGGACTCAGCAATCGGACGCCACATTTTCTCCACATCGGGACATTCTGCCACCTTCTTGTCAATCAGTCCCTTACCTGCAAGGAAATTCTGAAGGTCATCCCTGACAATCTGTTCTATGATTTCCATAATACTATGCTCGTTGTTCCAAAACTGTGCAAAGGTATCGTTTTTCCCGCCTATGTGCAAATAAGCCTCTGCCCATTGGCAGATTTTTGGTATATTAGCGCAAAATTTGTCGTCAGTCATATTTGAGCATTAATTTGCCTATGAAAAAGATATATCTGCTGATCAGCTTGATAGCCATCCTGATGCCTGCCGCTGCAGGTGCAAAGGTCGTTGACAGCCTTATTTTCGATGCCCGAGGCTCTTTCAATCAGGAAATACATGAAGGAACTTATACCCCCAGATTCAGGGCAGAACACCTGAACTTCAACATCGCAGGCCGTATAGCACCCAATGTATCTTACCGCGTAAGGCAAAGGCTTCATATCTGGGGTGATGCAGATAATCCGTTCAAAGCCACAGATTACCTCTGTCTGTACTGGGATGTCAATCCGAAACTCCGCCTGTATGCAGGCAAATCGGCAGCACTTATCGGAGGATACGAGTATTATACGCCTTCTATTGACGTATATTTCTACAGCCGTTTCTGTAGCGGACTGGACCAGGCCTACGTTTTCGGCGTGAACATGGACTGGAATTTCATGGATAATCAGGCAATGATGATACAAATTGGCAATTCTCCCCTTTCGAATGGATTTAAGAAGGAACTTGCATACAATATTGCCTGGGACGGTCAGTTTGCAAAATGGTGGAAAACAATGTGGAGCGTGAACTTTATCGAAGATTCACAAGGAGGAATGATGAATTACCTCGCTCTTGGCAACCATTTCATATTCGGCAACATAGCTGTTGATGTGGATTTCTACAACCGCGCGGGAATTGGCCAGAAAAGGCCCCTGTTCACTGACTACAGCATAATTGGAAAATTGATCTGGAGCATCAGCAATTGGAATATCTGCGGCAAATTCGGATATGAAACCAACAGTCAGGACAATGTCAATGCCGATGGCAAAGCCTATGACAGGGTGATAACCCCCGGGACAACATCAATATACGGAGGATGCGGAATAGAATATTTTCCGCTGAAAAACAACAGATTGAGACTTCATGCAATCTATTTTGCC
>JBJFDE010000122.1:0-2393 GCA_051889855.1 Candidatus Cryptobacteroides sp.
TTGCAATAATCTGCTTCTCTCTCCTTTCAATGGCGGAGTTGAGTTCCTGTTTTGTAGATACTGTTGTCATAACACTATGTTTGGTTAATTGTTGTTCTTCCTTTTTCCGAAAAGTGCATCAAGGAACTTTTCCATGATGGAGGACTCCTTCAGCACAATCCCACACTTGGGGCAGCGCACCGGCTGATTCGGCAAGAAACCTCCTTCCATTGCGATGAACTCATGCCCGCAACAAGGGCATTTTGCCTTACGAATTCCTGTCAACATAGCCTCATCCCTTTTGTGTTTTACCGCTTCCTATGCGACGGGCATCGTTCATACTGTTCTTCACCAGCTTGCCGCCGGCGAACACGGCCACCGTTCCAACGAACAGCTTGACCGCAAATTTCAAGAGATCCTTTTCCATATTCCTCAGTCAAAAATGAAATCAATGATACTGTCTATGACATCTGAGATGCCCTGGCCGAGTTTCTCCCCGGTCTTCTGTCCTGACTTGACGATCTGCTCGGCAAGCTGCCCGACTGTAGAGGGGAGGTTCTCCCCTTCCGTTAGTTTTTCGAGAAATCCCATATCCTTTGAGTTTTAGATGATTATAGAAAGAAACTGGTGCCAGAAATCCGGTGAGAAGGATGAAGAAGGGTGCATAATCGGCACTACCTTCACCTCCTTGCCATCCTTCAGGAAATACCTCCAGGTCTCCACCCAGTGTCCGTCAGGGGCCCTGAGGTCGTCGCCCTGAAGTCCTCCTTGCGGAAGATTGTTGTACAGACGGCTTCCCCAGACTATGACAATGTCCGGACGGAGCATCTCGAGCACTTCAAAGAAAGCCGCCTCAGAGTCCTTGAAATCCTTCTGTGAAGGTGCCACACGTGCTCCGGTCATCGGCACCTGGACATAGTTGTAGAAGGCAATGCTGTTCCAGAAACGCTCCTTGTCCTCGAAGGTGAGAGCATTGCGGCCAAGCAGGGCCTCCGCGAATTTGGTGTAGGTGTTCTTGTAGGCCTCATGTTCGGACTGAGGGTCAAAGAGGTCAGTGATGACATTGCGGGTGATATCCTGCGTCGCATCGGAGAACTTGTCGCAGTAATGTGACTCTCCGAGGGCAAGAATGCGCTTGCCCGCAAAACCGGTGGTGCTGTAGTGTTTCCCAATCCAGGGCAGAAAGTTGATTTTACCCATAATCTTCAAATTTTCTGCGAAATAAATAGGCTTATGGGTAAATTTGTTACCCCGACCCTTGAAAATTACTTACCTTTACTGAAAATTTTAGCTCGATATTATGTCTGAAAGCAGCGAAATCAGAAACAAACACGTATGGTTGATAGAACTCCTCAGCCAGAGGCGAACCCTCAAAGAAATTCAGGAAGAATGGAAGACCAGCGATATCAACCACTATCCAGGTACTGTCCCATCAAGAAAGACCGTGTACAACTGGATCCAGAAAATCCAGGAAGAATACGGCATTGACATCCAGGTCGTCCCGGCCGGGCAGTACTCATACTACCAGGTTGTCTCAAGGCCGGGTGGCGACAGCATAAGGAAATGGTTGCTGGGAACTGTCTCCGTGCAGAACAAGCTCATCTCCAATAAGTCCGTCAGGGGCCGTATCCTTCTGGAAGATATCCCGTCGTCAGGAGAACATTTGGATACCGTGCTTGATGCCATCAAGCAGAACAGGCTCATCAGCTTCGACTATGAGGACTACTGGGAGGACCCGGTTACCGTCACTATGCAGCCATATTTCGTGAAGCTATACCGCCAACACTGGAAGGTCATCGGGCCACTCGAGGAAGGCAAGAAAAAGACTATCAGGTCCTACGCCCTTGATGCGGATAGGATGAAGAACCTCAAGGTGCTGGACAGGCGGTTCAGGTATCCCAAAGACTTCAATCCGGAGGACTTTATGGCAGACAGCATCGGCACGGCCACATTCCCCCCAAAGGCAGCAGAGCCGAAGGATGTCATCATCCTCGCGTGGGAGAAGATCAACCTCTACCTCAAGCACACTCCCCTGCACGGCAGCCAGAGAATACTTCACGACAGCCCGGAGGACGGATACACCATATTTGCCTACCGACTGCACACCACTGACGACTTCTATCAGGAGATCTGCCGATACGGCAATTATATGGAAGTGCTATATCCGAACGATGTTCGCAATGAGATGATGAAGATTATCAAGGGTATGGGCGACGAGTATGCCGGAGTCTCGAGGAGGGACTGCAAGAAGAAAGGCCCGGGTGTGAAGGAGTTGAAAGCACTGATGAAAGGAGCGGAAAAATAATCTTTGCTGCCATAATTTTGCAGCGAAAACCATTCTCTTTGCGCACAATAGGGAAAATGTGAAATTATCAGCCAAAAATGGACGGATTATGTGAAATTTGACCCATAAA
>JBJFDE010000123.1:0-2390 GCA_051889855.1 Candidatus Cryptobacteroides sp.
TACCGAGGGTCGATTGCCCGGACCACTTAACCTTGCCCGTAAGGCAGCCAAGTACTATGTCAAGGCGTCGGGTTATCAGAAGAACCTTCAAACCCGCGGACTTGTCTTAACGTACAACAATTTGGTTGCACCTGACATCAGGTCATTCCTTACCTCATTTATCTGTGCCTTGCTCAGGGAGGAATTCAGGAAATGTGCAATACCGTCATTACCTGAGGTGAATCCCCTTATGGCATCCACCTGATTTTTCATCAGCGCAATCAACGGAGATATGACCACTGCCGTTCCTTCCATTACCAATGCCGGAAGTTGGTAGCAAAGAGACTTGCCTCCTCCGGTAGGCATAAGGACAAATGCGTTTTTGCCGCTCACAAGGTGCTGTATCACCTTTTCCTGGTCTCCCTTGAAGGAGTCGAATCCGAAGAAATCCTTTAATTTGGCGTGAAGGACCGAAGAATCTATAGTCATATGACGGATGTTTTTAAAACAGACTCCTAATTTAGGAAATTATTTCATCATGACAAAATAATTTTAACAATTTGCGGGTTGGCTTTTGTTTATATATGGAAACTTAAATGACTTTTTTTCGGATGTATCAAAAAATTGGATTATCTTTGCAACTTATATCGGCCAAATTGAAAGGCTGTGTAAATATTTGAAACTGAACATAAAAATTTAATAAAATGAAAGTAATCAAATTTATGGCTACAGCTGCAGTTGCAGCAGCCCTCGCAGTGTCTTGCAACTCTGCGTCAGAGAAAGTAAAAGTAGATGTTGAACTTCCTACATCAGCTGATGTTGATTCAGTCAGCTACCTTATCGGTGTGAACTTCGGTTCATTCATCAAAGGCAACAACTTTGCTGCTGATATGAGCGAACTCAACATGGCTCAGATCAAGAAAGGTATGGAAGATTTCCTCAAAGCTGAAGGAGATGCATACAGCCCTGACTTCGGCAAGCAGTTCAAGATTGACCTCGACCGTATGGGCGAAATCCTCAACGGATACCTTTCAAAGAAGAAAAACTATGAGGCTGCAGTAAACCTTGCAAAAGAGAAAGAATTCCTCGCAGAGAATGCAAAGAAAGAGAATGTTGACACTACTGCAAGCGGTCTTCAGTACACCATCATCGCAGAAGGCGCAGGTGAGAAGATTGCACCTCAGGACACTGTATGGGTAAATTACAAAGGTACCCTTCTTGACGGTACAGTATTCGACCAGAACGATTCTACCAAATTCATCGCAAACCGCGTAATCAAAGGCTGGACAGAAGGTCTTGGTCTTCTCGGAGAAGGTGGAAAGGCAACTCTCTATATTCCTGCAAACCTTGCATATGGTGAGAGAGGAAACCGCGGTATCGCTCCTAACTCGACCCTTATCTTCGATGTTGAGGTGCTCAAAGTAGGCAAATTCCAGGAGAAATAACAATACTAATCCGTAACAGACATGGCTATGGAACTCGAGGGCAGGATTGCCCGCAAGCTCAATGTTCAGACCGGCACATCGGCAAGAGGCGCATGGTCGAAACAGGAATTCATTCTTGAGTATCAGGAAGGCAATTTCCCAACCCAGGTGTGCATGAATGTTTGGGGAGATGACAAAGTCAAGGACCTTGACAAATATCAGGTTGGAGACAGAGTCAAAGTTTCCTTCAATCTCAGCAGCCGTGAATACAACGGACGTTGGTACACTGATGTAAGGGCATGGAGAATAGAACCTGCAGCAAATACCGGTTATTCTCAGGCAGACTATGCCGGAGCTGTTGCAGGCGGAGCTGGTTATTTCGGCCCTGCTCCTGCTCCCCAGGCTCCCCAGCATGACTATGCTGCATCGGCGGGAAACTATTCAGCCCCTACCGGAGCACCCCTGCCCGGTGCTGATGACATGAGTTCCCCGGCTGACGACGACCTTCCGTTCTAATTCGGATGAAATATTAAAAAGGCTGGCACGCAAGTCCCGGGACTTGCGTGCCAGCCTTTTTATGTAACATAGGTGTCTGAAGTCAGATAGTCACCTGGATGAGCCTCCTGCCTTCAAAATGTGCCAGATACTTGAATCCCAATGATTTGACGAATTCTGAATACTCTTCGAATTTGTCTCCCACCCTGCACGGGTCATGTGAATCCGAGCCGAGGCTGATGATCTCTCCTCCTAGTTCCTTGTAGCGGAGGAGAATGTTTTTGTCCAGAACAGGCGTCCTGCCGTTATAGTCCTGATAGCTTTTGGTGTTTATTTCCAATGCCTTGCCTTCCCGGGCAAGGTAGGTGAGCATCTGGTCGAACAAGTCGCTGAAGTCTTTGTAAAATATGCTTGTCTGGGGATAGGGGGCATATCTTGCCACATAGTCGTAGTGCCCCATGATGGTGTCAAACCCACCTATTACCTTCTGAT
>JBJFDE010000124.1:0-8736 GCA_051889855.1 Candidatus Cryptobacteroides sp.
TTTATCTTCAATACTAGGACAATATCTCGGACCTTTTCCGTGAATCATACCAGAGAAAAGAGGAGAGTCTGAAAATCCGGATCGGAGAATATCGTGCACCTCAGGATTAGTATGAAAAATATAACAAGGCATCTGCTCATTTCCATTTTGGACGGCAGACAAATAAGGGAGGTATGAAAACTTCTCAGGCTTTTCATCCCCAAATTGAAATATTGACTTGGATAAATCAACAGAACGGAGTTTGATTCTTGGAGGAGTACCTGTCTTCATTCTGTCGATCGTCACTCCCCTTTCAGCAAGCTGGGCTGACAAACCGTGAGAAGGAGACTCCCCTATTCGTCCTCCCTCGAATTCGGTCCTGCCAATGAAAATTTTTCCATCAAGAAAGGTCCCGGCTGTTATAATAACCTTCTGAGAATTAAAAATTGCCCCGGTAAGTGTGCGGACTCCAGAAAATTTTTCATTCTCAAAGAGAAGAGAAATTACAGAATCAATATAAATGTCTAATTTACAATTAGTTTCAAGAATTTGTCGCCAATACAGGGAAAACTTGATTTTGTCGCATTGTGCACGTGGACTCCACATTGCCGGACCTTTAGAACGGTTCAGCATCCTGAATTGAAGAGTAGAAGCATCTGTCACAATTCCGGTGTATCCACCAAGAGCATCGATCTCCCGGACTATCTGTCCCTTGGCAATTCCGCCTATCGAAGGATTACAGGACATGCGGGCCAGTCCGGTAAAATCCATCGTCACCAGTAAAACAGAACAACCGAGATTTGATGCAGCCATGGCAGCTTCGCAACCGGCATGTCCTCCTCCAACAACTATAACATCATATTTCTTCATAAAAGGCTGGCACGTTCGTTAAGATAAAAATTTTCCTTCTCCCTCATCACCACAATATCTTCATCTGTATGATCATCATAACCAATCAGGTGAAGAATTCCATGAACAATGACTCTATTGAGTTCAATGTCGAAGTCTGTCTTGTAAAAGTCAGCATTGTCCTTTACGGTATCAACGCTGATAAACAAGTCACCAGAAAGAATATCCCCTTCACAATAATCGAACGTAATGATGTCGGTATAATAGTGGTGATTCAACGATTTGACATTGACATCAAGAATATAAGGGTCAGAACAAAAAATGATATTTATCTCACCTATGCGGCGATTTTCCGAAGCAGCTACATTTTTGAGCCATCTGTTATTCAACCTCCTGATATTGAACTTAAAGGAAGTATCTTCAAAGAAATATGAAATCATCTATCTAAAATTTGATGCAAATGTACTAAAAAGACATATAAAGGCAGAAAAATATTTGAAAAGAAAAGAATTATTTATAACTTTGGCTCGCTAATCGACAAATAAAAACATTGATATATGGAAATCAAGAAAACTGAAAAGGCAAGCATGGATAACAAGAGATTCCTGTTTACAGAAATAGGAATGGTTATCGCCCTGCTTATCGTCTGGGGAGCATTCAGCTACACTTCCAGGGAGAAGAAGGTAGCTACGCTCGAGGCTGACCAGACAGTAGTGGAAGTTGAAGATATGGTTCCTATCACTGAGGAAACACCTCCACCACCAGAGGCTGCACCTAAGATTCCGATTCTCTCTGACCAGATTGACATCGTTGATGACAACATCAAAGTTGATGACAGCATGTTCCAGAACATCGAGGACAGCAACGAGGGATTCGAGATTATGGACTATATCGAGAGCGCACCAGAAGAGGAAAATATTGAGGAGGAAGCAATTCCTTTCCAGCTCGTAGAGGAGAAACCTTCATTCAATGGAGGTGATGCAAACGAGTTCTCAAAATGGGTGAACTCAAGACTTGTTTATCCGGAAATTGCTAAGGAAAACGGTGTTCAGGGTCGTGTTACTCTTCAGTTTACTGTAAACGCTGACGGTTCTGTATCTAATGTGAAGGTACTCCGTGGAGTTGACTCATCACTCGACAAGGAGGCTGTCAGGGTTGTTTCCAGCTCACCTAAGTGGAAACCTGGAAAGCAGAGAGACCGCGCAGTAAAGGTAACCTACACCTTCCCTGTAATCTTCCAGCTTCGATAAACGTAACTATCTGATAATTAAAGAGGTGGTTCGGGTTCTGTACTTTCGTTAGAAAGGAATCCGGCTACCTCTTATTGTGTATTTACATTAAGTAAATTAGTTGATTTATATGAGCGAACTGAAAGAAAAAGCTGTATTCGTAGGAATTATAAAAGACGGGGAAACAGATGCTAAAGTTGAAGAGTATCTGGATGAACTTCAGTTTCTTGCGGAGACTGCAGGAGTAGAAAGAGACAAGAAATTCGTACAAAGACTCGACAGGCCGGACAATGCAACATATATCAGAAGCGGTAAACTTCAGGAAATTGCAGACTATTGCGAGGAAAATGCTATCAAATACGTCATTTTCGATGATGAACTCTCGGGAACCCAGCAAAGAAACATTGAAAAAGTAGTCAAATGCAGCATTGTCATAGACCGTACAAGCCTGATTCTGGAGATTTTCGCACAAAGAGCTAAGACAGCTTATGCTAAAATGCAGGTAGAACTTGCGAGATACAACTATATGCTCCCACGTCTCGCAGGTATGTGGACCCATCTTGAGAGACAAAGAGGTGGCGTCGGAACTCGTGGAGGTATGGGTGAGACCCAGATTGAAATTGACCGTCGTATAGTAAAGGAGAAAATCAGCAAACTTAAGGAACAACTTAAGAAAGTGGACAGGCAGATGGCAACCCAAAGAGGCAACAGGGGTCAATTGGTCAGACTTTCATTGGTAGGATATACCAATGTTGGTAAAAGCACTTTGATGAACCTTCTCTCAAAAAGCGATGTGTTTGCTGAAAACAAGCTATTTGCGACACTTGACACTACTGTAAGGAAAGTTGTCATTGAAAACTGCCCATTCCTTTTGAGCGACACAGTAGGATTCATCAGAAAACTACCTACTCAGCTCATAGAGGCATTCAAGAGCACCTTGGATGAAGTAAGGGAAGCTGATATCCTCATTCACGTTGTTGATATCTCGCACCCTGGCTTCGAGGAACAGATGGAAGTAGTCGAACAAACCCTACGTGACATAAAGGCTGACAATAAACCTATCTACGTAATATTCAATAAAATAGATGCTTACCAATACGAAGAATATGACGAATTCTCACTGGAACCGAAAAGCAAGGAAAACAGGTCGCTGGAAGAACTTAAAAACAGCTGGATAGCCGAGGAGAAGACACCTTGCATATTCATTTCCGCGAAAGAGAAAATAGGTATTGACAAACTCAGGAATGACATTTACAAGATGGTAGCCGAAATCCATGCTGGACGATATCCGTTCAATAATTTCCTTTGGTAATCCTTAAGATTAAAGGGAAATTGCTATATTTAGGGCGCAAAAATTATTAGTTATATGAAAATGAATAAGAAAATTGCCGCACTGCTTTTCGCGGCGTTGTCAATTTTCGCAGTAAACAGCTGCGAATCAAATGGTTCCGGAGAAGACACCAAAACCGATGAAACTGTTGATATAAGAATTGGAACAATAAACACTACAGAAAACTCAGCTACTGTCAACGGTACTCTCAAAGTCGGAAAAGATGTTCCTTCAGGTACTGCTATAGGTATAGAGTATTCATCCAACGAGGCCTTCCCGGTAAACGACAGGACCAAAATAAAGGTCAATGCTGACAGCGAAGGAAAATTCAGCGTAGAAATCAAGAATCTTGAAAGTGACAAGGACTTCTACGTAAGGACTTACGTATGCAAGGACGGAAAGACCTACGAATACGGGACACCAGAGAAATTCCATACAGAGAAGGCTGAAAATAATGGCGACAATGGTGATAATAAAGATCCTGAAGGTGAGAACAACGTAGTCGTAACTATCGAGAAAATAGAGGGTTACGTATCTGAAATATTGATTTCAGTAAAGGTGAGTGAGAACCCTGCCGGTGCAAAATTCGGACTCCAGATCAGTTCTGATGCTGACTTCGATGCCCAGTATACTGCTGAAACTGCATTCACACCAGATGAGACACTGAAGACAACATTGGGAGTAAAGAATCTCTCTGTAGGTGCAACATACTATGCAAAAGCATATTGCATACTGAATAACAAGACCAACTGGTCACAGGCAAGTTCGTTCACTGTGCAGCCTGATCCTGTTTCATCGACAGTAGGTATAAGTGATCCGTATATTCACCAAATAAGCCCTCGTGGCCGTATCGGAGCTGACATAACCTGGCCTGACGATACGAACGGATATGAATTTGGAGCACATATCAGCAAAAGCGAAAACTTTGAATACAATGGAGACGAAAATCCCATAATTTTTGAAGGAACATACAGCAAATCAAAGACAGATGAGGAAGGAAGATATAGTATAGACTATCCTACATTGCTCTCTCCTTCAACTACTTACTACGCAAGAAACTATATGAATAATAACGGAATCATCACATATAGCAATACGGTAAGTTTCACCACAGAAGACCTTCCGGTTTTAAGCAAGAAGGAAAGCGTCACAAGCAAGACCGCAACTATAACCTTATTGGTAAGCGATTGGGAATGGATAACTCTTATTACTAAGCCAAAATTCACAGAAGATATAAAATATGGACTTGAAATCAGTACTGATGGAACAAACTTCACTAACAAGGTAGTAGATCAGTCAAATATCATACTTGTAAATAGTTTGGACGGATATTCAGCCACAATTACTACTGAAGAGGTCCTGACACCTAACACAAAATACTACTTCCGCGCATTCTACACAATGAACGGCGGTGCAAGAATTTATCAGTCAACAGCGGCCGGCAACTTCACCACCACTGCTGAATAATAGGTTTTAATAAAACAAATAAGGGAACCGGAATCCGGTTCCCTTAAATTATTTATAGTCAATAGCTTATTCGCTAAACTTAGCAGCGAGGAACTCCCTGTTGAGACGTGCGATGTGCTCAACTGAAATACCCTTAGGACACTCCATCTCGCAAGCCCTGGTGTTGGTACAGTTACCAAAGCCGAGTTCGTCCATCTTTGCAACCATCGCACGGGCGCGTTTTGCGGCCTCTGGACGGCCTTGCGGAAGCAGGGCGAGGGAACTTACCCTTGCAGCTACGAAAAGCATTGCAGAGCCGTTTTTACAGGTTGCTACGCAGGCGCCGCAACCAACGCATGCGGCAGCATCCATGCTCTCCTCAGCCTTGTCGTGAGGAATGAGAAGATTGTTTGCATCCTGTGCTGAACCTGTCCTGACTGAAATGAAGCCGCCGGCCTGGAGAATCTTGTCGAATGCTCCCCTATCTACCACAAGGTCCTTGATTACAGGGAAGGCTGCACTCTTCCAAGGCTCTACAGTAATTGTAGCCTCATTCTTGAAATGACGCATAAAGAGCTGGCAGGTTGTAACCTGGTCGTCCGGACCGTGTGCACGGCCGTCAATGTAAAGGGAGCAGGCACCGCAGATACCTTCACGGCAATCGTGATCAAATGATACAGGCCCGAGAGACTCGCAACCTCTATCCACAGCAACCGGATCCTCACCCTTTCTTACGAGCTGCTCATTGAGGATGTCAAGCATCTCGAGGAACGATGCGTCCTCCTCGATACCCTCAATACGGTAGTCAACCAGCTTTCCTGGCTCGTGGGCGTTTTTCTGACGCCATATTTTTAAATTGAAATTCATATCAAATTAGTCTTTATAGTTTCTGGTTGCCACGTGAATGTTCTCATATACAAGAGGTTCCTTGTGGAGTTCAGGCTCATTGCCCTCTCCCTTGTACTCCCAGGCAGCTACATACATGTAGTTCTCGTCGTCCCTCTTGGCCTCTCCTTCCGGAGTCTGGCTCTCCTCGCGGAAATGTCCACCGCAGGACTCATTCCTGTTAAGAGCGTCCTTTGCCATAAGCTCGCCGATATCGAAGAAATCAACAAGCCTGAGAGCCTTCTCGAGTTCCTGGTTGAACTCATACTGGGAACCGGTAACTCTTACGGTCTTCCAGAACTCCTTGCGAAGTTCCTGGATCATCTTGATACCTTCCTTCAAGCCCTCTGCGGTACGTGCCATACCCACGTGATCCCACATAATCTGGCCAAGTCTCTTGTGGATTGCGTCAACAGGCTCTGTGCCCTTGACAGCGAAGAGCTTATCGATACGCTCCTGTACGGCTTTCTCTGCAGCATCGAACTCAGGTGCTGAAGTATCAGTCTTAGACTCTGCGAACTTGTGTGAAAGATAATCGCCAATAGTGACAGGCAGGATGAAATAACCGTCTGCAAGACCCTGCATGAGGGCTGATGCGCCAAGACGGTTTCCACCGTGGTCAGAGAAGTTGGCCTCACCGATTGCATAAAGACCCGGAACAGTAGTCTGGAGGTCGTAGTCAACCCAGATACCACCCATAGTATAGTGGATGGCAGGATAAATCATCATAGGCTCCTCCCAAGGTGAAGAAGCGGTAATCTTCTCATACATCTGGAAGAGGTTGCCATATCTCTCCTCAACTGCCTTGTGGCCGAGACGCTTGATGGCATCCTTGAAGTCAAGGAATACTGCCAGGCCGGTCTCATTGACTCCCTTGCCCTTCTTGCACTCAACATAAGCTGCACGGGATGCAACGTCACGAGGAACGAGGTTTCCGAATGCAGGATACCTGCGCTCGAGATAGTAATCCCTGTCCTCCTCAGGTATCTGTGAAGGCTTGATTTCACCTTTGCGGAGCTTCTGTACATCCTCATCCTTTTTAGGAACCCATACACGGCCGTCATTACGCAGGGACTCAGACATAAGGGTCAGTTTGCACTGCTGGTCACCGTGAACAGGGATACAGGTAGGGTGAATCTGCGCGAAGCAAGGATTTGCGAAATACGCACCCCTCTTGTAGCACTGCCAGGCAGCGGAACCGTTGCTGTTCATTGCATTGGTAGAGAGGAAATAAGTACGTCCGTAACCTCCGGTTGCGATTACGACTGCATGTGCGCCGAATCTCTCAAGTTTACCGGTAACAAGGTTTCTTGCGATGATACCCTTTGCCTCACCGTTGATGACAACGAGGTCAAGCATCTCGTGACGAGGATAGCTCTGGACTGTACCGGCTGCAATCTGCCTGTTTAGAGCAGCGTAAGCACCGAGAAGGAGCTGCTGTCCGGTTTGTCCGCGGGCATAGAAAGTACGGCTTACCTGCACACCACCGAATGAACGGTTGGCGAGGTATCCGCCGTATTCCCTTGCGAAAGGAATACCCTGGGCAACGCACTGGTCAATGATGGCTGCACTCACCTCTGCAAGACGATAGACATTTGCCTCCCTTGCGCGGTAGTCGCCACCCTTGATGGTGTCATAGAAGAGACGGTAAACAGAGTCATTGTCATTCTGATAATTCTTGGCAGCATTGATACCTCCCTGGGCTGCAATGGAATGCGCCCTTCTTGGAGAATCACTGATGCAGAAAACCTTGACATTGTAACCGAGCTCACCGAGAGTAGCGGCTGCAGATGCGCCACCAAGACCGGTTCCTACTACGATTACTTCAAGTTTCCTTTTGTTGTTAGGACTGACAAGACGAATTTCCGACTTACGTTTGGTCCATTTTTCAGCCAAAGGTCCGTCAGGAATCTTAGAGATTAATTTATCGGCCATTTTGAAATTATTATGAAAATTGTACAATTCCGTTTCAGATTGCAAGTTTAGTCATTTTTGGCGAATAAACCTTGAATTTGCGTGAGTAAAAAGCAAATAAATGTCAAAAAAGACTGCCTTGGATGATTTCAAGCCCCGGATCCTTGCCTGCGGGACGCTCAAAACCAAGATGGACGTATGCCTGATCCGTAGCGACACGGCCTCTCGGAGTGCGCTGGATGAAGCCCTCCTTGATAAGGAAAGGCTCATAAACTTCCTCAACCGAACCCTGGTCCTCCCCTACCGCCGTTGCAATCGTATTCACGCCCACAGGGCCGCCATTGAACTTCGCTATTATTGTATAGAGTATCTTGTTGTCAATCTGGTTCAATCCCCTCTTGTCAATGTTGAGAGCATCCAGGGCATATCTGGAAATAGGCAGGTCAATGTGACCGTCCCCCTTGACCTGCGCGAAATCCCTTACACGCCTCAGCAAAGAATTGGCAATACGCGGGGTACCTCGGCTTCTCAGGGCAATCTCCATCGCAGCATCATCGTCAATCCCGACCCCGAGCAAAGTGCTGCTTCGCCTGACAATCCTTACAAGGTCCTTTGCATCATAATATTCCAATGCAAAGTCAATCCCGAACCTGGCCCTCAGAGGAGCAGTCAGGAGGCCTTTTCTGGTAGTAGCACCCACCAATGTGAAAGGATTCAGGGCAATCCTTACAGAGCGCGCGCCAGGCCCCTTGTCAATGAGAATGTCGATTGCGAACTGCTCCATCGCAGAATAAAGATACTCCTCCACGACCGGCGAAAGCCTGTGAATCTCATCGATAAAAAGCACATCACCGGTCTCCAGTGAAGTAAGAAGCCCGGCCAGGTCTCCCGGCTTGTCCAGCACAGGACCGGATGTAATCTTGATATTCACCCCAAGTTCGTGAGCCACAATATTGGCCAATGTAGTCTTGCCAAGGCCTGGAGGCCCGTGGAAAAGCACGTGGTCAAGCGGCTCTCCCCTCATCAGGGCAGCCTTTATGAATATTTTCAGATTGGTCACAATCTTCTCCTGACCAGTGAAATCGACAAGTTCGTGGGGGCGGA
>JBJFDE010000125.1:0-2383 GCA_051889855.1 Candidatus Cryptobacteroides sp.
GAGGTTGAGGGTGTCCGCTCCGTTCTCTTCCGTGCCTATCCACAACAATCCGTCTTTATCCTGCATCAAGGCTGTCACGGAATCTGATGAAAGTCCGTTTTCCATACCGAATCCAATAACGGCGTTGTTAATGTTCGGAAAGACCGACAATCCTTTGTCCGTCCCCGCCCAGACATTGCCGCGGCGGTCTGTATAGAGACAGTATATGTTATTGGATGCTACCGAATTGTCATCTCCCTCGGTGTGCCTGAACCAGTCAAATCCGTCCATCTGACTGTTCATTCTGATAAGTCCGTTCCGCCCTCCGAACCAGATTCTCCCTGTATGGTCTGTCGTTGCGCAGACCGCTGCTATGGGAATATGGGAAAAAGTGCGGAAAATATTGTTGCCGGAGTCATAAACGGACAGCAGTCCCTTGTCATCCGTAGCGTAAAATGTTCCCTGTGAGTCCTCGGCAAATGCCGACCCTTCGAAATGCTCCGTGTCGGGATTAGGTATCGGCCAGGTGCAGGTGCTGATGTCGCCATTTTCGATTTTCGCCACCGAGGTGGCTCTTCCTCCAACCCATAACCTTTCATTGCGGTCTTTGAAAATGTGGTCGTAATAATAGTCTCCTTCGAAATAAGCCCCTTTGAAATCGGTGGACTCAATATATTGGTTTTCAGGATTATAATGGATTATTGCGCCATTGTCAGCGTGCATCCAAAGGCTTCCGTCACTATCAGTGAAAAGGGATTTGATGGCTATGGTTTTGCCATCTTCCCCACATACTGCCTGTACGGTTTCTGAGATTCCGTTTATCTTGTCGAACTTTTCAAGTCCAGACTCCGTTCCCACCCATAGCGTTCCTTCCGGACCGGGAGCGGTACATCTTGTCCTGCAATCCCGTAGGGGGCCATAGGAAACTTTTCCTCCATAGTTATGGAAAAGAGTGCCATCGAAACGGCATAGACCGCGGTCGGTGCAAAGCCAAAGTATCCCATCCTCATCTTCCATAATGAAAAGGACTTTGTCGGAAGGAAGCCCATCAGAAGAGTCCCAGCAAACAAATCTGCCCGGAACCTCGTGCGAACGAAGATTGTCTGGCAAACCGTGTGCATTGCCGAAAGCCTGCAGTCTTGTCTCGAAGGACACTGCCGTCGCAAGAAGCATAATGCATATCGTCTTTGCAGAAATCACGTTCACAATGTTTATCAATTTCCTGACAGCCGTTGAGGGTGCTATACAATTATCCAGCTGTCTAGACGGCGGAGGGATGAACTGAAATTTGCTCCGACTTTGATAATTGTGCGGCCGTCCTTCTGCCAAGGCAGTGCGTATGACTTGTCATCGATTTGCCTGAGGGCATCTTCTGCTGAGCCGTCGTATTTCAGCTCCATGACATAGATGTACTTGTCTGTCTTGAGAAGAAGGTCTATGCGGCCGTTGCTGGTCTGGTGTTCGGCTTCGATGTACAGGCCGCAGAGGCTTGTGACTATGAACACGACGTTCTGGAACCAGTTCTCGGTATCCTTCGAAATCTGGTCGAACTTCGTACCTGCGAAGAAAGACTGGAGACGTTGCATAAAGCCCTCCGCATTGCCGGACCTGACATCTTTCAGAAACTGACTTATTTCAAAAGCAGATCTCGTATTCCTTTTCGCCGAATAGAAAGGAAGCAGGAATTTCAGAAAACCGTTTTCCACCTCCCTGTTCGGGAAACCAAGCTGATACATATCCAGCTCCCGTTCATAGCCCTTGATTGTCAGATATCCGCTCTGATAAATGACTGGTATTGGATTGTCATCGTTGAATATACTGCCAAGTTCGTCGGCATCGGCCTGGACGCTGGCCATCTCTTCAAGATTATAATCATATTTCTGGAGCAGTTCCACAAGGAAAGTCGGGGTGCCAGTCTCGAACCAGTAGCTGCCGTAACGCTGCTTGTCAAATGTATTCAGAAGACTGAAAGGATTGTACATCCCCGGAGTGTCGAAAGTGAAATGGTAACCGTCATAGTCCAGTTTCAACTGCTTGCAGGCCTGCTCGTAAGTCTGCCCATTGGCCTGGGCAAGACCATGGATGGACTCTTCGAAATATTTGTACAGTTCAGCTTCCGAAATGCCGCAGATATCGTAATACCTATGGTCCATTGATATGTCTTTCAGGTTGTTAAGGTCGCTGAAAACACTCACCTTACCGAATTTTGTGACACCCGTCAGAAGTGCAAACTTGATGTAACCGTCGCAACTTTTCAATGCGCCGTAGAAACTCTTGAGCGTGTTGCGGTACTCTCTCTGGAGGTCTTCATTTCCTATTGCCTGGAGCATAGGCTTGTCGTATTCATCCACGAGGATTACCACATTACGGCCTGTCTTTTCCTTCGCACGGCGGATGATACCCT
>JBJFDE010000126.1:0-2383 GCA_051889855.1 Candidatus Cryptobacteroides sp.
GGGATAGAAGTCGAGAAAGTTGATTGAGTTGAAATATGAAACGTATTGAAAATACTCTTGTCATTGCGCTCCTGGGAATTGTCCTGGGAGTGCTTGGTACATTGGTGTGCCAGAAATTATTGGGTCCGAAAAGAACATTCGACGGGGATTATAACCGTTGGCGCAAACTGAATCTCATCCTTCAGGAGGTCCAGAAGAATTATGTGGATACCATAGACATGAAGGCCATGACTGATGCTGCCGTCACGGCTGCACTTGCAAAACTGGATCCGCATTCGGTCTATCTTCCTCCTGTGGAACTTACTGAATCGGAAACCGAGCTCGCCGGCAATTTCGAAGGCATAGGCATCCAGTTCAATGTACCCAATGATACAGCTATCGTTCTGAGCGTAATTCCCGGAGGACCTTCCGAGAAGGCCGGACTAAATCAGGGAGACAGAATCATCCGTGTCAATGACAGGACCATTGCCGGAACCAAGACACCTCAGGACAGCATGGTCAGGCTCATGAAGGGCCCGTCAGGAAGCAAGGTCAAGATAACAGTCAGCAGAGACGGCACTCTGAT
Source organism: Candidatus Cryptobacteroides sp. (assembly GCA_051889855.1). Lineage (GTDB taxonomy): Bacteria > Bacteroidota > Bacteroidia > Bacteroidales > UBA932 > Cryptobacteroides. The sequence continues at coordinate 566 of JBJFDE010000126.1, forward strand.
TCCTTTTGATATTACGAGGGACAAGATTCCGGTGCATTGCATCGATGCAGCGTTCATGCTTGATGATGTGACCGGCTATGTGAAATTGTCGAAGTTCACCAGGACGACTTACAAGGAGTTCCGTGAGGCCTCGGAGAAGTTGCTCTCCCAGGGGATGGAGAGGATGATTTTCGACCTCCGTGGCAATACCGGCGGTTATTTCGACCAGGCTCTTCAGTTATCGAACGAGTTCCTCTCGAAGGGTGAAAAAATCGTATATATGGAAGGCCTGCATCGTCCAAGGCAGGACTTCGATGCAGACGGAAGGGGACATCTGAAGGATATTGCACTGTCCGTGCTGATTGATGAAAGTTCAGCCTCATCGAGTGAAATCTTCTCAGGCGCAATCCAGGACAATGACAGGGGAGTGGTCGTGGGAAGGCGCTCGTTCGGCAAGGGACTTGTGCAGGAACCTATGAACTTTACAGATGGTTCCGGTATAAGACTCACTGTATCAAGGTTTTATACTCCTTCGGGAAGGTGTATACAAAAACCTTATGCAGATGATTATGCCTATGATATATATGAAAGGTATGCCCATGGTGAAATGACTTCCGCCGACAGCATGAAGGTGGATACCACCGCTGTTTTTTATACGATGAAAGGCCGTCGTGTATATGGCGGCGGAGGAATCATTCCTGACGTGTTCGTTCCTTTGGATACTACGAAGGCTACAAAGTTCTATATAAACTGCAACAAGAAAGCCACCCAGATGCGTTTTGCTTCTGCGATGTTCGACAAATATCGTTCGCAACTCGCAGGAATAAACGATTTCAAGGCTCTGGAACGTTGGATGGATGAGGTGTCCCTTGAGCGCCAGTTCCTGGATTTTGCATCCACTAAGGATGCTCTCAAGCCATCGGCTGTCGAGTGGGAGGCTTCGAAGGATTATATGATGCCACAGCTGAAGGCTCTCGTCGGGCGTTATTCGAAACTCGATGAGGAAGCATTCTACCGCTTCTACATTCCAGTTGACGATGCTCTCCAGCAGGCTCTCGCGCACTCTTCGACCGTCGATTAGAAATCGACTGCCGAATCCCCCTCCTGTCATTCCGAGCGACCGGAGGGAGTCGAGGAATCTATCAACAAAAAATTTGTAAATCAGAAAATTATGCGTATTTTTGCGCGCTTTTCTGACCGGAAGGCCAGCAGGCACAAAGTATAATGTTCAACCCACTAGTTTGTTTAAATTAATTTTTTTACAATGGAAGAAAACAAAACAGTAGTGGCAGCTGAGGAAACTCCAGCTGTCGTAGAAGAAACCAAGAAAGCTCCGCTGAATGCTTCAGTAGATCCTGACAAGTTCGATTGGGATGCTTTCGAAAGCGATGATGTCTATGGTGAGGACATCAAGGACATTGACGCAAAATACAGCCAGACTCTTTCAAAAGTAGTTGAAGGTGAGGTTGTTGAAGGCGTAGTTACAGCAATCAGCAAAAGAGAGGTGATTGTTAACATCGGTTACAAGAGCGAAGGTGTCATCATGGCTCCTGAGTTCCGTTACAACCCTGAGCTTAAAGTCGGAGACAAAGTTGAAGTGTTCGTTGAGAGCACTGAGGACAAGAAAGGCCAGCTCATTCTTTCTCACAAGAAAGCACGCCAGCTCCGTTCTTGGGATATGGTAAATGCAGCATTTGCAGCAGACGAGATTGTAAAGGGTTATGTTAAGACCCGTACAAAAGGCGGTATGATCGTCGATGTATTCGGAATCGAGGCATTCCTTCCTGGTTCACAGATCGACATCAAACCTATCCGCGACTACGATCAGTTTGTTGACAC
>JBJFDE010000127.1:0-2382 GCA_051889855.1 Candidatus Cryptobacteroides sp.
ATATCTGCATAATGCTGTCTGGTCAAAATCTCCATAAATCTACCTTTTGTTGCAAATATATGAATTTCATTGTTTACGGACAATGAAAATTAAAGAAAGATTTATTCTATTTCATATAGACAATATGTTTCTGCCGCAGGCAAGCCTTGACGATATCTATTCAATGCGGTACGACGACTTCTTTCCGTCAAGGTCGAGATAGAGAGTCGATGTGCCTTCAATCTGGACATAGGTACCATTGACCATCCGGCAGATATTCCAGCAGATTTTGTTCGGATTGAATATTATTTCGCAGTCACCGTCCGCCCAGTGTAACATAGCAGGGCGCAGCCAGGAATCATGCACAATATGGTAGTTGCCCGGCACAAAGAATTGTGCGTTGCCAGAGTCGTCATAGCAGCATAACAAATGCGAGAACCTGAATGGATATTCGCTGGAAAGCAAATACATACAAGCATTGTCAGGGCCAATTTTCCTGATATTGGTAATGTCACAGGACCCATTGAACAAGGTACTGGCCGTCGACTCCAACTCAGAAAAGATTCTCACGCGGAAATAACCGTGTTCCCGATATATGACATACAGGCAGAAATGATGCGATGTAGCCGCGTAATACTCGAGTATACCAATTTGATGGTCTGCCGATGCAAAGGTGCTCAAATAATTGATATCCCTGGCATAATATGCCGCCTGGTTCAGGAAAGCGGACAGTATCTTCATCGAGTTCTCAACCCCTATTGTAGCGTGGTTAGCATCCCAGTCATACGCAAAAGCGAAAGAGGAAAAGGCGTACCGGACAAGGCTATCCGGATAATAGAGGCGTTCTCCCCGCGAATATCTGTCCAGGGCCCGGACAGCCTGATAAAGAAGAGCCGAATCCTCTTCCATCTTGCGGGGAAGGAATGTCTCTTCACCATCAAGCATAGATCTGATGGATGCCTCCAGGCTTGTTTCCTGGACGGTATGGCAAGACTGCATTGTCATAATCAGAAGGACGGACGCCATCGCCCATATTTTCACCTTACCAGTTCTCATCTCACAATTGTATGGCCGGAATAGAATGCATCCAGCACTTCCTGGAATATGTCATTGGGCGATACAGCATCGAAGAGTGTCATACAGGAGCGTACCTTTACGGCATCTATCTCGCCAAGGATATCCACCGCCGACTCTCCACAGTGTTGCAGCAAAGCCCTGGTTATCTCACGCAACCTTGCACGCAATATTGGATGTTCATAGTAAGCCTTCGCCTCGTCGAACCCGCTGATACCGTAATATTTGGCATTGGCACTATGTCCCAATGCAGCCAGCTGCGGAAAGATGAACCATATCCAGTGAGAACGTTTGCGTCCGTCCGTGATTTCCTGCAAAGCATTCTCGTAGTGGAAACTCTGCGCTTTCAGGAAGCGGTCCAGATCATAATGACATCCGCCGTCCGGCGAAATGCTTTCGGAGGTGGAGCTTCTGCTGTTCATAATCTTCTACTCAGAGTGTCATTCATTCGGCGACTTTCCACTCCTCAATCCGCCTGTTGGCAGTGGAGAAGCTTACGCCAATCTTGTAGAGTTTCCTTGGGTCATTCACGAATGGTTTTGCATAGCCCTTGTCTTCAATCTGCTGCAGGGCAGCATCTGCGGTGTTGTCAATCTTCAGTTCAACAATGTAGATGTAGTCCTTTGTCTGGAGCAGCAGGTCAATCCTGCCGTTGCTGGTGCTGCGCTCGGCCTGGACATATTCGCCCAAAAGCTCCATTATGATGTACATCGCATATTGGAAATTCTTTTCCGCATCGCCCTGAATCTGGTAGGTGGTGTTGGCGAACAGGGCTTCCAGAATACGCATAAACCTGTGAGGGTCACCTGATTTCAGCGCCTTGGCCAGCAGAGATGTCTTCGAAGAGTCATCTGCTGGATTGACCGGGACATAATACGAGTAAATGAACTCAAGGAAACCATTCTTGACTTCATCATTTGGAAAGCCAAGGCGGTATTCATTGTACTCACTGTCGTAATCCTTGATGGTGAGGTATCCTGTCTGGAAGAACAGTGAGACAGGTTTGTTTACAATGTCCTGCATGCCATTCAGTTTGGCCGCCGGTACTACAACATTGTCAGACAGGGTTGTTATGTCGAACGATGTCTTCTTCATAACATTGACCAACATCGTCGGCGTACCGGTTTCGAACCAATAGTCCTTGAATTCCCTGTCACTGAAAGCATTCAAAAGGCTGAACGGATTATATACACCGACGGAGTTTGGGGTGAAATGATAGCCATCGTACATTTCCTTCAGCTTGAGATAGCTTACATCTTTGGAAAGATTATTTGCCTCACCTAATTCAGCGACGCTTTCATCAAAGTTGTCGTGCAACTCCTTTTCCGA
>JBJFDE010000128.1:0-2381 GCA_051889855.1 Candidatus Cryptobacteroides sp.
TACCAAGGCAGCAATCCAGATTTACAGACTGGTGCTCGGAATCCTGATTTTCCTCGGATCCCTTATGACGATTGAAGTGGTGTGGGCACTTGTGGATTTCTTCATGGTCATAATGACAGTTGTGAATCTGACCTCGATATTGCTGCTTGGGAAATATGCAATCAGACTGCTGGACGATTACAAGGCCCAGCTGAAGCAGGGCAAGGACCCTGAATACCATTCATCCACAATACCGGAAATCTCCGATGTGACTGAATGTTGGAATGACTGAAAAACACTTTAACTTATTATTTATATGAAAAAGATTCTGACACTTTGTTTTGCTCTGATGTTGAGCTGTGTCCTGTCATTTGCGCAGGATGTTGTAGGAAAATGGAAATTGGATGACGGCAGTGCCATAGTTGAAGTCTATAAGGCAGGAGATTGCTATAACGGCAAGATAGTATGGCTTGAGACACCGACCTACAAGGACGGGTCACCTGTATTGGACACCAACAATCCTGACAAGAGCCTTCAGTCACGCCAGCTCATCGGGCTTAACATGCTCAGCGGACTGAAGAAGGTTGACGGAGAATACAAAAATGGAAATATCTATGACCCCGGCAATGGCAAGACATATTACTGCTCGATGAAAGTCGAGGGAGATGTCCTGAAAGTAAAGGGTTCACTGGATAAGAGAGGACTTCTGGGCAGAACAATGGACTGGTTCAGGGTAAAATAGCCAACGCATTCTCAATTGTCTGTTCAAGGGAATCTCCCTGAACATAATCAACGGCATTCATTCCCACAGCGCGGGCACCTTCGGTATTTCTTGCTGAATCATCGATGAATAGAAGTTCATCTGCCTTGAATCCTGTCTGCCTGATACTTTCCAAGAAGATTTCACTGTCAGGTTTTAGCATCTTCATCGTGCTGGAAATGAATGCCTTGTCGAAGAAATCATTGATTCCGATTCCGACCTTGCTGAAATCTTCGTCGCAGATGCGCATCATGATGGGATTGTTGTTGCTGAGCATGAAAATCTTGTAGCCTCTTTTCTTCAGCGAAATCAGGTAATCGGCCTTCTCCTTTGAAGGACCGTCGTAAAAGCTTTTCATGCAGGCATCTATGTCGGCCCTTGTGGTGCCGGGATTACATTTCGTAAGGACGAATTCATAGAATTCATCAGCACTGACCTTGCCGCTTTCCATGTCACCATAAATTCCTTTCTGGTGGCATGGGTCAAGATAGTCACATATTTGCTCGAAGCCTATTGCCTTGAAAGCGGAAACACACCTTTCATAATAGAGGTCAATGAGCACACCTCCCATATCAAATACAATTCCCTGTATCATAAAACTTAACTCGAATTAATCGGGCGCAAAGATAATTAAAAATGGGAATTCATTAGGAGATTAGCGGAGATTTGCGTAATTTCGGCCTTCCAAATTTACTTGAAAGGGAAACGAAGAAGGAATGAGAGATTTGTTATGTTATGATATGGGTGCCGGAGTGGAGGCATTCTCTTCAAGGAAGGAAAGTATTTTGCCTTATGAGGTGCTTCAGCCTCATCAGACACATTCCACAGTTGTCGCCGTAGTTGACAGGGATGACATGTCCCGTGAGGAACTCAGGGGAGTCGATGCCCTTGTAACTTCCATCCCGGAGCTGGCAATTGGCGTGAGGACTGCCGATTGTATCCCTGTGTTGCTGTATGATCCTGTACATAAGGCAATTGGTGCTGCTCACAGCGGATGGAGGGGAACATTGAACCGTATCTCAACCAAGGCTATACTAGAGATGGCCCGCAGGTTCGGAAGCTCCCCTGCTGACATTCGTGCCGTCATCGGGCCGGGCATCGGGTTCGACAGTTTTCAGGTGGGGGACGAGGTTGCCGTATTCTTCAAGGAATCCGGTTTTCCTGTGGACAGGATATGGTCATTCCGGGGACCGCGGAAAGAGGGCTCCATGGAAGGGGGACATCATCTGGATTTGAAAGAATGTGTGAGATATACACTTATGGAGTGCGGATTACCTGCCGCTCATATCCAGCTCTGCAATATTGACACCTACACTGACAACGATTTTTATTCTGCCCGCAGGGAGGGAAAACAGACCGGCCGTATCATCAATTCCATAAAACTAAAAAAATGAGGCTTTTTCAAAAAGCCTCATTTTTTTATTGGAGGTAACTCCAATTTGAATTATCAATATTCCTGCCAGCTGCGGATATTGATGTCATCCGGAGTCATAGTGCAGAATGCAGTGATGAACGCAGTGGCAAGCCTTGCATTTGTAATCAATGGAATATTGAGGTCGATGGCAGCTCTCCTGATACGGTATCCGTTATCCAATTCGCTTACTGTCAAATCTTTAGGGATATTGATAACCATGTCAATCTT
>JBJFDE010000129.1:0-8678 GCA_051889855.1 Candidatus Cryptobacteroides sp.
TGGAAAATATGCCCTTCTGATAAAGTTGTTCTGCTTTGACCATGACCACCGCATGGAAATCCTTCTGAACACTATCCAGAAGATTCCTTATGTACAGCAGACCGAGACCCAGATTTCCCTTGACCAGGCAATCGAGCGTCAGGTGTGGGTGAAAGATTACCAAAGCACCAGTTTCTCGGCTTCTGTCAGCAAAAGCAGGAAAGAAATCAAAGGCTGAGTCCTTTACATAGACGTTTTGACGGCACGTGCGATTATCAGATCTTCACGTGTCGTTATTTTTATATTCAATCTTTCGCCCTGGATATAAGAGAGCTCTGTGCCATAGGCCTGGACAACGGACGCATCATCCGTGAATGAGGTATCATAAGGCTGCCTGTAGGCTTGCCTGATAATCTCGGAATGGAAAATCTGCGGAGTCTGTGCCCCGTAAAGCACGGACCTGTCAGCATGGGCACCTTCGATTGTCTCGAGAATTTCCATACCCTGAGCATCTTTGATTTTGCGTAATACTTTCAGAGTGTCCACACAAGGAACCACGGGAATCAATGCCGGCACCTCTTGCGCGCGCTCGAACATCTGCCTGACAAGAGTACTGGTGACAAGGGGACGTACTCCGTCATGGACTGCAACAAGGGCACCGTCCGGTATTCTGTCAAGAGCATTGCGTACTGAATGGAACCTTGTGATACCTCCCGGCACAAGCACCTGCGGGCAAATGAAATTATGCCTTATGCAATAGTCCTTCCAATAGCCGATATAGTCCGGTGACAGGACCACAACGACGGAAATGTCAGGGCATGCCTGTCTGAAAACTTCAATTGTATGCTGGAGGATGGCCTTGCCATCCAATTCAAGGAATTGCTTGGGAAGAGGCCCTCCCATCCTGGTGCCGCTTCCCGCAGCCATCACAATTACATATTTATTTCTTTCCATTTCCTGGCGGGAATATATGTGTAACATTTTTGTTATACCTCGGTTCCGATATGCGATGTGCAAGATTAACAGGCAAATTTAAAAAACTTGAAGGTTATTTGCAGTTTTTTTTGTAATTTTACCGCCTTATATGGAAAAACACACAAATTCGGAGCATTTAGTATAACATGGGACTTTCATTCTTGACACAGGAGATAGCAATGGACCTCGGAACAGCGAATACGGTCATTTTCATGAATGACCAGATTGTGCTGGACGAGCCAAGCATCGTGGCAATTGACAACAACACAGGAAAAGCTATAGCCCTCGGCCAGAAAGCCAAGCTTATGCAGGAGAGGGAGAATCCGGGCATCAAGACAATCCGTCCGATGAAAGACGGAGTCATTGCGGACTTCAATGCCGCTGAAATGATGATCAGGGGATTCATCAAACAGGTAAACAGCAGACGCAGGTCATTGTTTTCACCGAACATTAAAATGGTGGTTGGTATTCCGTCAGGAAGTACCGAGGTAGAAATCAGGGCCGTACGTGACTCTTCGGAACATGCCGGAGGAAGAGATGTATATCTGATTTTTGAGCCTATGGCATCAGCCCTCGGTATTGGACTGGATGTCGAGGCACCTAAGGGAAACATGGTAGTCGATATAGGAGGAGGTACAACTGAGATTGCGGTCATCTCGCTCGGAGGCATCGTAGTGCAGGATAGCATCAAGGTTGCCGGCGATGTGTTCACAAACGACATCCAGCAGTACCTCAAGCAGCAGCACAACATCAGGGTAGGACAGATTACTGCAGAAAAAATAAAGATTGCCATCGGAGCAGTTCTTCCGGAGCTTGGAGAAAATGAAGTTGAGCCGGAGCCATATGCAATCACAGGTCCTAACCAGATGACTGCACATCCTGTTCACGCAACCATCACCTATCAGGAGATTGCACACTGCCTGGATAAATCGGTGGCAAGAATTGAGAGTGCAATACTGCACGTGCTTGAGCAGACACCTCCTGAGCTTTACTCAGACATCGTAGAGAACGGTATCTATCTCGCAGGAGGCGGTTCGCTTCTCAGGGGACTTGCAAAGAGATTCACAGAGAAGGTGAACATCCAGTTCCATGTCGCAGAAGACCCGCTTAGGGCAGTGGCAAGAGGAACATGCCTGGCACTCAAGAATACCGACAACTATTCTTTCCTTATGAGGTAATTTTTCTTTCGCATCTGCGAAACTGAGTGAGGTAATATCTTGCAAAGGAAACGAGTCATATACCTGATACTTGACGCAGCTATCTTCATTATTCTGGAGGTAGCTGCGCTCAATATGCTCCGCCATGCAGGAACAATGCAAAACATTTGGTTCTCAAAGGGTTGCCATGTCGTGATGGCCAAGGTCTGGGGCACCACCCAGAACATTGCCCAGTATTTTTCCCTGCGAAAGACCAATGAAAGCCTTGCTTTGGAAAACACGGCGCTGAAGGCCAGGCTGGCCCAGATGGAACTGAACAGGGAAGACAGTCTGTCCCTGGAAAGATTCAGCAACATGGCCGGCAATTTCAGATATACCCCGGCAACAATTGCCAAAATAAGCAATAATTCCGAGCACAATTACATCATCATCGACAAAGGTTCCGAAGACGGCATCAAATCCGGCAGCGGCATAGTCACATGGAAGGGAGCTGTTGGCATCATAGACAATGTCGGCCGCAAATACTCCTATGGGCGTTCATTCAAGAACCACGACATGAACATAAGCACCAGGATCGGCAAGGAGGGAGCCGTAGGGCCGATGTCATGGGACGGAAGAAGCAGCAACGGTGCCATATTGAAGGAAATTCCCCACCACATGGAATTTGCTCCTGGTGATACCGTATTCACAAGCGGCTTCTCCTCCATATTCCCGGCGGGCATTCCACTTGGAACCATCGTTGATTCGAAAATCGTGAATGGAGCCACCTACGATATAAAAGTCTCTCTGTTCGAGGACTTTTCGTCTGTAAGATACATTACAATCGTAGAGAATACCGGCAAGGAAGAAATTGAAGAATTGGAGGGCGGAAAATGAGAACAGGACAGAATTTCTGGTTGCTTTACGCCATGTTGGCGATTATCCAGACCGTGATTTGCAACTATTTTCAGTTTACTCCTTATGCCGTGGTGACCTTGCTTCCGGCAATGGTGCTCTGCATCCCGCTCCAGACCAGTACATCTGCAAGCATGGTATTGGCATTCGCGACAGGACTGCTCGTTGACTGGTTGTCCGAAGGTCTTGTAGGCATCAACGCCGCTGCTCTTGTGCCGGTCGCTCTGGCAAGGAAGGCAATCATCCGTACATTCATAGGCGAGGACCTGATTGCACGAAAAGACAGTTTCACCTTCCACAAAAACGGTATAAGAAAGATTTCACTGGCCCTGTCCGCAAGCCTTACCATCTTTCTGGTCATATATATCCTGCTCGACGGTGCGGGAACAAGACCAGTCTGGTTCAGTTTTGCACAATTTGGCATCTCGTTGGCTATCAATATGATACTATCCCTGATAGTTGCCAGCATCCTCACTCCGGAGGAAAAGAGATAGGAGGTCCGGGCAATGAAACTGAACAGAAAGAACAAACTGCTCATCGGGCTGTGCACGGCTGCGGCGATTCTCATTGTCCGGCTCTTCTGCATCCAGATTATCGACGATGATTACAAGCTCAGCGCAGAGAACAACACAATGGTCTATTCCATCATTTATCCCACCCGCGGCATCATCAACGACAGATATGGCAACATCCTCGTCGGCAACAAGGTGGCATACGACCTGCTGGTTACTCCGCGCGAAGTGGAAGCATTCGACACACTGGCACTCGCCCAGGTACTTGACGTAAGCCCTGATTTCATCCGGGAAAAAATGGCGGAATATCAGAAGAACCGTCGGAGAATCGGATGGCAGAGCGTCGTGATGATGAAGCAGATTCCTCAGCTCCAATATATGAAGTTTGCCGAAGTCGCGTATAAATTCCCGGGATTCCGAGGCCAGTCCAGAAGCATCAGGGAGTACCCGTACAATGCCGGCGGAAACCTGCTCGGATACGTGTCCGAGGTGGATGCAAGATATCTTGAGAAGCATCCGGATGAATACAAGTCGGGTGACTATGCAGGAATGACAGGCATCGAGGCAGCCCGTGAGAAGGATCTCAGGGGCGAAAAAGGTTACAATATCTGGCTCAGAAACTCCCGCAACAAGATTGAATCCCGCTACAGGGACGGAGAGATGGACAAAGAAGCCGTTCCGGGAAAGGATGTCACCACCACCATTGATGCTGAACTTCAGAATTACGGCCAAAAGCTGATGAATAACAAAGTGGGAAGCCTCGTGGCAATAGAGCCGTCAACTGGGGAAATCCTGACCATGGTTTCAAGTCCCGGAATTGACGTGGAAATGCTCGCCGACATCGGTAAATATTACAATGAAATAGTTTCCGATCCATATAAACCAATGTTCAACAGGGCCGTACAGGCTCCTTATCCTCCGGGGTCGGTTTTCAAGCTAGTAAATGGCCTGATCGGTCTTGAAGAAGGGGTGATCAGTCCGTCAACGGCATATCCTTGCAGCATGGGCTACCATTTCGGAAAGAACAAGCTCGGATGCCATGCCCACCGCTCGCCTCTGAATCTGGAAGAGTCCATCATGAAGTCCTGCAACGCATATTACTGCTATGTACTGCGTGACCTGCTTGAAAACAAGGATTTCGAGTCAATCGATGATGCCATGGACTACTGGAACAAGGCGGTGAAGAGCTTCGGTTTCGGAGAAAAACTGGGCAGCGACTTCCCTTCCGAGCTGGGAGGGTTCATCCCGGACTCCAAATATTACAATAAAGTATATCACAAAGGAGGCTGGAAGGCCACGACTGTGATTTCACTCTCCATCGGTCAGGGCGAGATTGGCTGTACTCCCCTCCACCTTGCCAACCTTTGCGCCACGATAGCCAACCGCGGATATTACTATATTCCGCATATCATCAAAGACTCGAAGGAAATCACAATCGACCCCAAATACAAGGAAAGACACTATACAATGGTGGATACCACTCATTTCCCGAAGGTCATCGGGGGCATGTACAGGGCAGTCAACAGCGGCTACGGCTCCGGTGGAACGGCCAGCGTTGCTGCAGTCAAGGGACTGGATATCTGCGGAAAGACGGGTACGGCACAGAACCCACACGGCTCCGACCATTCGGTATTCATCTGCTTCGCTCCGAAGGATGACCCGAAGATTGCAGTGGCAGCCTATGTGGAAAACGGAGGTTTCGGTGCCACCTGGGCGGCTCCGATTGCATCCTTGCTGACGGAAATGTACCTCACAAGGGAAATACAGCCGGAGAGGAAGGATTTGGAGAAAAGGATTCTTGAAGGAAATTTGCTGGACAGGGTTAAAGTCAAAAAATAATGATCAGTGCAGGAGGAAACAGAAACAGGAGTCTGACGAAGACTATCGATTGGCCGTTGGTGATTTGCTATTTTATGCTGGTTCTCATCGGCTGGGCGAATATTTATGCTTCCGTACATGCTTCTGAGCCGGCTTCAATCTTTGATTTCAGTTGCCGCAGCGGAAAGCAGTTCGTGTGGATAATCACCTCCATCGTGATTGGCGCGGTCATTCTTTTCGTGCTTAATCCGAGGATATATGAGGGACTTTCCCTGCCTATTTATCTGGTCACGATTGCCCTTCTTGTCGCGGTGATTTTCCTGGGAATCGAGGTCAAGGGCTCCCGGTCGTGGTTCGAATTCGGGCCCATACGATTCCAGCCGGCAGAGGTTTCCAAGATATCCACGTCCCTTATGCTGGCCACGGTAATGAGTCAGCTGGGCTATAAGATAAGCAGGTTCAAGGACTTCATTGTCACGGCTTTGACCATTCTGGTGCCTATGGCAATAATCGTGCTCCAGAGTGAGACAGGTTCGGCCCTGGTCTATGTCGGTTTTATTTTCATGCTCTACAGGGAGGGTCTTTCCGGATGGCTGATTTTTATCCTGGGCATGGCCATCCTGTCATTCATCCTGACCCTCACGGCCTCCCCTTTCGTGGCCATCCTGGTGATTGTCGGGGTGGTTTCCTTATGTATCTGCCTGTATTCGGGCATATTCAAATGGTGGCTCATCGTGGGCATTCCGGTGATTGTCCTTATGGCGTTTTTGCCTATGGGCATGTCTGCGCTTGCCGAGGCCGTGACCGGATTTGCAAGCGAGGCTGATGCCATTGAGGCCGGTCTGACGGAGGTTCCTTTCATTTTCAAGATCAAGCCTCTGTACATCCTGTTGTTTGTCACGGCAGTCAACATACCGTTTGCCGTTTATATGGCTTTCAGACAGCGCAACAGGTTCACTTACCTGGCTATCCTGTCATTGCTGGGGGGTATCCTTCTGGTCTATTCTGCAGATTTTCTTTTCAATGAGGTGCTGCAGGACCACCAGAGAAAGCGTATCGAGGTGTTGCTCGGCATGAAGGAAGACCCCTCTGGTGTCGGTTATAATGTGAACCAAAGCATGATTGCCATTGGTTCAGGAGGTCTGACCGGAAAGGGATATCTGCATGGCACTCAAACGACCTATGGTTTTGTTCCAGAGCAAAGTACGGACTTTATTTTCTGCACCATCGGAGAAGAATGGGGATTTCTGGGATGTGCTTTGGTGGTTCTTCTGTATGTTTTCCTGATATGGAGAATCATCGCGGATGCCGAACGCAGCAGGGAATCTTTCACCAGGATATATGGCTATTGTGTGGCTTGTTGCATTTTCATGCATCTTTTCATCAATATAGGAATGACCATCGGCCTTATGCCGGTCATCGGCATTCCACTTCCGCTTGTAAGTTATGGTGGTTCGTCCCTTTGGGCCTTCACCGCCATGATTGCAATCTTTATCGCTCTTGACAGGAACGAGAAAAAGTATTTTTAGCAATAAACTGTTTATATATGAAGATTGTGTTTCTTGATGCCGCCACTATGGGTAACGTTTCATTCGCACCTATCGAAAGGCTTGGCGAATTCATTATGTATCAGACAAGTACCCGGGAGCAGGCAAAGGAAAGAGCTGCGGGGTGCGAAGTGCTTATCATCAATAAAATCATAGTCGATGCCGATCTCATCGACAGCCTGCCTTCACTTAAGCTGATCTGTGAGGCGGCGACCGGTGTCAACAATATTGACTTGGAATATGCCGCATCCAAGGGGATTCCGGTCAGAAATGCCGTCGGGTACTCGACCCAGTCTGTGGTGCAGGCTACTTTCATGCATATTCTTTCTCTTACGGGTTGCGCTCCATACTATGATGAATGTGTCAAGAGTGGCAAGTATTCAAAGTCGGGTATTTTCACGGATGTGAGCGTAAACTGGGACGAGCTTGCCGGAAGGACTCTGGGCATTGTCGGGATGGGAAATATCGGAAGCAAAGTGGCAAACGTGGCAGAGGCTTTCGGAATGAAGGTGGTTTATTATTCCACTTCGGGAACTTCCCATTGCACGGACTATCCGAGTCTGCCGCTTGATGAATTTCTGTCAGTTTCTGACATCGTGTCAGTGCATGCTCCTTTGAATGACAGGACGAGAGGACTCATAGGTGCAAGGGAAATTGCCATGATGAAGAAGGGAGCGTTTCTTGTCAATATGGGCCGGGGAGGCATCGTGGATGAGGCTGCGCTTGCCCAGGCTATTGATTCAGAGCATCTTGCAGGTGCAGCTTTGGATGTGTTCGAGGTGGAGCCGCTTCCTGCTGACAGTCCTCTTCTGAGGCTTGCCCATCCGGAGCGCGTCAGACTTGCCCCTCATGTTGCATGGGCAAGCTGCCAGGCTCGCCAGAGGCTGGTTGACCAGATTGCTGCCAATATTGAAAAGGGCTGGTAAACCGGTCCGGATGGCATGGAACTTGTGCGACCGGCAGAGTGTTGTTTTGAAAACTTTAAAACATTAACATATTATGATTTCAACTGAATTACAGAAAGCTATCAACGATCAGATTACCGCTGAGCTTTGGTCTTCAAACCTTTATCTTTCAATGGCTTTTGCTCTTAAGGCAGAAGGTTGGGACGGATTTGCACATTGGATGGACAAGCAGTCTCTCGAGGAGAGGGAGCATGCTGTTGCCATGGCTGACTACCTCATCAAGAGAGGTGGCGAGGCAAAGGTTTCAATGATTGATGTTGTTCCTGAAAAATGGGGAAGCGTACTTGATGTTTTCGAAAATGTTTACAAACATGAGTGCCACGTTTCCGCTTTGATTGACAAGCTTGTCGATGTTGCTGCAGCACAGAATGACAAGGCAACTCAGGATTTCCTCTGGGGATTTGTCAGGGAGCAGGTTGAAGAAGAGGCTACTGCACAGGCAATCGTCGAGAAGATCCGCAAGGGCGGAGAGCAGGGCTTGTTCTACATTGACGCCCAGCTCGCTCAGAGATAGCTTACCACATACTTACAAGTGCGATAGTTCGCACGGCTTTTCTTTATAACACATTCCCGCAGAAACATCAGGATTTCTGCGGGAATGTTGTTTTTCGTTTTATTCCACTGCTCATAATGGCATTTCGACTGAACGAAGCCCTCAATGTCATTTCGACTGAGCGAAGCAAATGGAGAAATCTTTCACCCCCCCCCATATTTATCATCAATAACATTTGTTATATTGAATAATTGTTAGTTACATTTGCAATGGTAAATTTTTGATAGTATGAAACCGAACATGAAAATCTTTGATATATTTTCGCCCAAGGGCGATAT
>JBJFDE010000130.1:0-2371 GCA_051889855.1 Candidatus Cryptobacteroides sp.
GTAAACACAATGACAAGGATTGCGGAAGAAACAGAGAAAGCCATAGATGTCAATCTCGAGCTGGACCTCAGAAAAACACAGAAACCAGTGGCTGTAGTGCTTGCCAAATCACTCGTCGCAGCAACGCTCGAACTACCCGTAAAGGCCATAATATTCGACACATACACCGGTCGTGTCGGCAGATACCTCTCGACATTCAGGCCTAAAGTTCCAATTTATGCAATGTGCTATAATGACTTCACAATGAGGGAATTGGGTCTTGTATTTGGAGTAAACACCTATCTTTTTGCAAAAGTCAGGGACAAGGAGGAATTCGCTGCACGGTCCATAGAAATCTTGTCCGCCGAGGGAAAAATCCAGAAAGGTGACCTTGTCGGATTCATCGGAGGCGTATTCGGTTCCCAGATTGGTGCCACATATATGGAATTGAAATATATTTAAACAACAGTATTCCCAAGCAGGAAATAATTGAAAAAGTCAAGCATCATAGCCATCTTCGCATTCTTCCTTCTGATACCGCAACTAATTCACGGACAGGAGATTGAAGTCGGCATTATGTCATCTGCAAGGTCATTCGGAGCCGTGGTTGACATCAGGGGCCGGCAGACTACATCAAGGGTGGTTATATGCGCCGATCTTTACAATGTGCTTGACGGGACCTATCCAAGCCCTGGATACAGAGCCGGTTATTATATGAGTTTCCCATTGATTACCAAGGAATTGAGCAACGACTGCCGCTTTGCTTTCGAAGCAGGCCCCGGAATGACAGCGGGTTTCGTTAGGGATGCAAAGAAAGACAGGGGAGTCATGGCCGGTCTCTCCGGCATTGCAGCCATCGATTTGATTTTCAAGAAAATAACGATTACCTGCTCAGCAATGGCCATACTCGGTTTCCACCTTGACTACAAGAGTGCAGAGACTGGGACATTAGAGTTGTACATGAACGGACTGAAGCAGTCCTGGATGCCTGAAATCAGCATAAAATACAGATTCTGATGCGAAGATTCATTCTCATAATTCTCTCAATCTCCCTCCTTTCCGCACACGATATGTCGGGAAAAGGGTTCAGGTGGGGTGCGGAATGGGGAGCATCCGGAATCTGTCATTCCAATACCTCCTGTATCTATACAACTGAAGATGGTTATCTTGTTGAATATAAAAAGATTTCAAATAGATTACATATCAATGCTGCTATAGAAGGATTCGTTGGAATGGACTTCGCCGGGAGATTGAATATATCTCTCAGAAGCGGTTATTCAGGACTTGGAGACGGGGAAAGGGGAGTGCCGCTGTCATTGAGACCGACATTGCATTTCGGAAAGACGCCGACTGTCCGGGGAGCCTCAATATTTGTCGAAGGCGGCCTTTTCTTCCGCAAAAGTGCCGACATCTCGTCATTCGTGAAGCTGGGCACAGGCTGGAGAACAAGGCTATCCAGTCACATTGCCCTGGACTTCAACATTGGAATTCAACTTTCCGGCACTCATCCGGACATTTACGACAAATATTCAGGAAGAATTATGCATAATGGCGAGGTCAGGAACCTGAAATGCTACAATGAAGGCTTTTTCCTGTCAACAGCATTGGTATTCTGACAGAACTTTGATTATATTTGTAGGATAAAACTTAATTATTGAAATTCTAGTAAAAATGGACTCGAAATTCATAAAATACGTTGGAACAGATGACCTGAGGGATTTCTTGTTTGAGAATCAGTGGTCAATGACAGAAGGCGTTGCATACAACTCCTACGTAGTAGTTGATGACAAAATCGCATTGATTGACACGGCGGCTTCCGCGTTCGGAGACAAATTCATTGAGGAGGTAACAAAGGCAACTGGCGGAAGACCGGTTGATTACCTCATTATCAACCATATGGAGCCGGATCATTCTGCTTTGATTTCACGTGCTAGGGAAAGTTGGCCTGAAATGACAATTGTCACCAATGCAAAGGCCGTCCCAATGGTCGCAGGATACCACGGAATTACGGATAACATATTGACAATCAAGGAGAACGATGTCCTTAACCTGGGACATTGTTCTCTTGTTTTCAAAATGACCCCGATGGTTCACTGGCCTGAGACAATGATGACCTATCTTCCTGAGGAAGAGACACTTTTCTCGGGTGACGCATTCGGATGCTTCGGAGCCCTCAAAGGCAGGGGAGTGGACCATTTCGAGGAATTCCGGGACGAGATGGTCAGGTATTACGCCAGCATCGTCGGCAAATACGGCCAGACAGTCCAGGCTGCAATGAAAAAGCTCGCAGGAGTCCCTGTATCAAGGATTTGCAGCACCCACGGCCCGGTATGGGAAAAGGACATCCCGAAAGTTCTGGACATCTATGACAGGATGAGCAGATACCAGACTG